>NZ_JAWVWO010000009.1:0-225318 GCF_033657265.1 Flavobacterium sp. MMLR14_040
TATCATCAATGATGTATTTCGCCCCGATAGAATTTTGCAACTTAGTTCTGTTTATCAATAGTTTATATTCAAAGATAAGATTTTGATATAATAATGTAAAGATATGAGCCCCGATAGTAGTGGAAATCCTTTTGTGGAATGAAATGGAGCAAAAGATTGAAACGGATAGCGGGATTAGCTCCTAAAAAAAAATATAGAAATCAAAACGACGAACTGAACAGCAAAAAAAAAGTGCCATCAATTAAGATGGCACTTTCGAATATAATGTAAGCTTAAAATTATAATGCTGATTTTACAGTTTTGATAATTCTTGCAGCAATTTTGTATGGATCACCGTTTGAAGCTGGTCTTCTGTCTTCTAACCAACCTTTCCATCCTTTTTGAACAGTCATTAAAGGAATTCTGATAGAACATCCTCTGTCTGAAACTCCGTAAGAGAAATCATGGATAGAAGCAGTTTCGTGTTTACCAGTTAAACGTTGGTCGTTGTAAGCTCCGTAAACTGCGATATGCTCGGCAGTAACAGGACGGAAAGCTTCACAAATTCTTTCGTAAGTAGCTTGGTCTCCACATGTTCTTAAAACTTCGTTAGAGAAGTTAGCGTGCATTCCAGAACCATTCCAGTCAGTATCTCCTAGTGGTTTTGGGTGGTATTCGATATAGTAACCATATTTTTCAGTCAAACGATCTAATAAATAACGAGCAACCCAAATTTCGTCTCCGGCTTTTTTAGCACCTTTAGCGAATAATTGGAATTCCCATTGTCCGCAAGCAACCTCTTGGTTAATACCTTCAAAGTTAATTCCGGCAGCGATACATAAGTCAGCATGTTCTTCTACTAATTTTCTTCCGTGAGTGTTTTTTCCACCTACAGAGCAGTAGTACATACCTTGTGGAGCAGGATAACCTCCAACAGGGAAACCTAATGGCAATAAAGTTTTAGTATCCATGATAAAATATTCTTGTTCGAAACCAAACCAGAAATCTTCATTATCATCATCAATAGTAGCTCTACCGTTAGAAGGGTGTGGAGTTCCATCAGCGTACATAACCTCAGACATAACTAAATATCCGTTAATACGTGTTGGATCAGGGTAAATTGCAACAGGAACTAATAAACAGTCTGAAGAACCTCCTTCGGCTTGTTTTGTTGATGAACCATCAAATGACCAGTTTCCAAGTTCTTCTAATGTTCCTTTGAAATTTTCGTGTTCTTCAACTTTAGTTTTACTTCTAAGATTTTGAGTTGGTTCATATCCATCTAACCAAATGTACTCTAACTTAATTTTAGCCATAATAATATAAATTTATTTTTTTTTGTTTTTTCGCTGGGTCAAATATAGATTTATTTTTTTAGTCCTAAAAATTAGGGGGCTATTTTGTTGGGCGGACTATAATTTTTTAGAGAAGCGCAATTTTGATAGGGGTATATTTTGAAAAAAGTAATTTTTAACACCTTAAAAAAATAAATTCGTAAAAATAACGTACTTTTTCTGAGTTTAAAGGTTATGTAATTATGAAAAAATGTTTATTTAATGAATAATACTGCGTTAATTTGTTATATTTCTTCAATTCACATTAATTATTCTTTATAAAATTGATTTTCTATTGAAAAATCCTTGTATAAAAATCTACTATTTATCTTTCAAACAGGCTTTTTTATTGTTTATCTTTGTCCTTCTTTTTTCAATAAAAAATAATACGAATTTTTAAAAATTATATACATGTCAACATTACGTTTCCAAGCTTTAAAAGAAGCTTCTACAAGAAAGCCGGTACATTTTGAAGAAATTGATAGAAAATCTAACATTTTTGGTTCAAATGTGTTTAATGAGAAAGCAATGAAGCAATTTTTAACTTCGGATGCTTTAAAAGGAGTTAGGGATGCTATTCAGCACGGAACTAAAATTGACAGAAAACTGGCAGATTATATTGCCATGGGAATGAAAGAATGGGCTTTATCAAAAGGCGTAACACATTATACACACTGGTTTCAGCCACTTACAGGAACAACTGCAGAAAAACACGATGCTTTTTTTGAAACTTCATATGACGGAAGTGATCCTGTAGAAAAATTTGGCGGAGCACAATTGGTTCAGCAAGAGCCGGATGCATCAAGTTTTCCGAATGGCGGAATCAGAAATACATTCGAAGCCAGAGGTTACACGGCTTGGGACCCAACTTCTCCGGCATTTATTTATGGAACAACTTTATGTATTCCAACCGTTTTTATTGCTTACACTGGTGAAGCTTTAGATAATAAAATTCCATTATTAAGAGCATTATCCGCTATGGATGAAGCTGCAACGGAAGTTTGTAGATACTTTGATAAAAACGTAAAAAAAGTAACCGCAACTTTAGGCTGGGAACAGGAATATTTTTTAATTGATAAAGCGTTGGCAAATTCCCGTCCGGATTTAATGATGACCGGAAGAACTTTATTAGGACACACTTCTGCAAAAGGACAACAGCTTGACGATCATTATTTTGGATCTATTCCAACTCGTGCCTTAACGTATATGAGAGATTTAGAACAAGAATGTATGTTATTGGGAATTCCGGTAAAAACGCGTCATAACGAAGTAGCGCCAAATCAATTTGAATTGGCCCCAATATTTGAAGAAACCAATCTTGCCGTAGACCATAACTCGTTATTAATGGATGTGATGCAAAGAGTGGCAGAGCGTCATGATTTTAAAGTATTATTTCACGAAAAACCATTTAAAGGCGTAAACGGATCAGGAAAACACAACAACTGGTCATTGGCAACAGATACCGGAGTTAACTTATTAAGTCCGAGTAAAACGCCGATGAGCAATTTACAGTTTTTGACATTCTTTATTAATACAATAAAAGCGGTAAACGATTACGAAACTTTATTAAGAGCTTCAATCGCAACAGCAAGTAACGATCATAGGTTAGGAGCAAACGAAGCGCCACCGGCCATTATTTCGGTTTTTATTGGAGCGCAATTGACCAAAGTTTTATCTGAATTAGAAAGCGTAACTACCGGAAAATTATCTCCGGAAGAAAAAACAGATTTAAAACTAAATGTAGTGGGAAAAATTCCGGATGTACTTTTAGACAATACAGACAGAAACAGAACTTCGCCTTTTGCCTTTACAGGAAATAAATTTGAGTTTAGAGCCGTTGGTTCAAACGCAAACTGCTCGAACGCAATGACAACTTTAAACGCGATTGTAGCCAAACAACTGAAAGATTTTAAAGCAGAAGTAGATACTTTGATCGAGTCGAAAGACATGAAAAAAGACGATGCAATTTTTAATGTTTTAAGAGAATATATTAAACAATCAAAAAAGATTCTTTTTGAAGGCGACGGTTATTCTGATGCCTGGGAACAAGAAGCTGCTAAAAGAGGTTTAAGTAATTTTAAAACTACACCCGAAGCAATTAAAGCTAAAATTTCTAAACAAGCACTTGATTTATTTGATGAATTAGGAATTTTGAATCACGTTGAAGCAGAAGCGCGATACGAAATCGAACTGGAAGAATACACGAAAAAAATTCAGATTGAAGGAAGAGTTTTAGGTGATATTGCCAGAAATCATGTAATCCCGACAGCGATTCGTTATCAAAATACGTTGATTGAAAACGTAAAAGGATTAAAAGAAATCTTCGGAAAAGAGTTTGAAACTATTGCAAAAGAGCAAATCGTTTTAATTAAAGAAATCTCGGGTCATATTGAAGGAATTAATTCTAAAGTATTGGCAATGACAGATGAAAGAAGAAAAGCAAATCATCTAACAGATGCGCAGGTTATGGCAGAAGCGTATTGCAATAAAGTAAAACCTTATTTTGAAGATATTCGTAATCACTGTGATAAATTAGAATTATTGGTAGATGACGAAAGCTGGACACTTACTAAATACAGAGAATTGTTATTTACTAAATAGTTTTTAAACACGAATTACACGAATTTTCACGAATTCTATTTTTCGTAAATTCAATATTAGATTTTCAAAAATCATCCGCAAGGATGATTTTTGCTTTATAAAAATTTGTGCTAATTTGTGTAATTTGTGGTTAAAAAAAATCTACACAATCGTAAAACCATAAAATCACTTTAATTAGTGGCTTTTTTGCTTCTCTCCAATTTAATTAGTGGTTATTAGTGGTAAAAACTTTTTCACAATCAATAAACGAATCATTCAAAAGAATTAAAAAAAGGGATTATCTTTGCACCACATCAACACAAACTAATTTTCATGAGTTCAGATTCTAGCAAAAGGTACGCACAAAGAGGTGTTTCGGCATCAAAAGAAGACGTACACAACGCCATAAAAAATATAGACAAAGGTTTATTTCCTCAGGCATTCTGTAAAATTGTTCCCGATTATCTTACACAAGATTCAGAACACTGCTTAATTATGCACGCTGACGGAGCCGGTACAAAATCGTCTTTGGCGTATATGTACTGGAAAGAAACCGGAGATATTTCTGTTTGGAAAGGAATCGCTCAAGATGCGTTAATCATGAATATTGATGATTTATTATGTGTTGGGGCAACCGATAATATCTTGCTTTCATCAACAATTGGAAGAAATAAAAATTTAATTCCCGCAGAAGTTATTTCGGCAATCATTAACGGAACCGAAGAATTAATCAACGAATTAAAATCTTTTGGAGTAACCATTCATTCAACCGGAGGCGAAACGGCTGATGTTGGAGATGTAGTTCGTACTATTATTGTAGATTCTACCGTAACAGCTCGTATGAAACGCAGCGATGTTGTTGATAATGCAAACATTAAAGCGGGAGACGTAATTGTTGGTTTGGCGTCTTTTGGTCAGGCAACCTACGAGAAAAGCTATAACGGCGGAATGGGGAGCAACGGGCTTACCTCTGCACGTCATGATGTTTTCGGAAAATATTTGGCTAAAAAATATCCTGAAAGTTATGATGCTCTTGTGCCCGAAGAATTAATTTATTCAGGTCAGGTGAATTTGACTGATGAAGTTGAAAATAGTCCAATAAATGCAGGTGAATTGGTACTCTCTCCAACCAGAACTTACGCGCCAATTATCAAGAAAATTTTAGACAAATATACACCAAACGATATTCACGGAATGGTGCATTGCAGTGGAGGAGCGCAAACTAAGATTTTACATTTCGTTCAGAATTTACATATTATAAAAGATAATTTATTTACGGTTCCGCCATTGTTCAAACTAATTCAGGAACAATCAAAAACCGACTGGAAAGAAATGTATCAGGTTTTCAATTGTGGTCATCGTATGGAAATTTACGTTCCCGAAAATATTGCTCAGGATATTATTGCAATTTCAAAATCATTCAATGTCGATGCACAAATCGTAGGTAGAGTAGAAGCGGCAGATGCTAAAAAGCTTACTATTACCAGCGAATACGGAACATTTGAATATTAATTTTTTTTAAGTTACAAAGGTTCAAAGGTTCTGAGTTGCAAAGGTTTTCTATACTGGAGTTTCAACAGGACCTTTTTTATTAATAATTAGCTTTTTTAGGAGCTAATCCCGCTATCCGTTACAATCTTTTGTGCCGAACCCCGGCACAAAAGGATTTTCACTACTATCGGGGCTAAAACAACCACGCTATGTACGAATTACTTTTTTGGAAATATTTAGAAGAGGTTTACCTAAACCATCACGAGGTTTACGAAGCTCTTGTTGAAAAAGAAGAAGTTGAAGGATTAGAAACACTTCCTGTTGAAGTAATTTTTAATCGAATCGCATCTGTATTTTCTGATTGGGAAAAAGTCGATGAAAATAGCTGGCAAAATACGAAAGGAAAAGGAGCTTTTCAGGTAATTTCAACTCCACAAAGCATTAAAATTGACTGTTATGGAACCGAAGGTAAAACCATGAACAAATTAGTCAGTTTAATGGAAGAATTCAAATGTCCGTTGTACGATCCTCAAGTTCCGGAACGTTATGACGAAATGAGTGAGTAAAATACTTTATGAAACTTCGCGATATCTTTGTGCATCTCTGCGAAATAGTTACACAAAGATGCACAAAGATTTCACAGAGAAACACCAAGAATAAAAATATGGCTCCAACAACTAATTTCAATTTCTCAGACAACATTATTTTAGAAGATGATTTGGTTTTATTGCGTCCTTTGCAAGAATCAGATTTTGATAATTTATTAGAATTTTCTATAAACGAGCCAGAAACCTGGAAATATTCTTTGGTTGGTGCAGATCGAAAAGAGAATTTGATCAATTATATTCAGTCAGCCATAAAAGCACGAGAAAATAAAAAAGAATTTCCGTTTATAGTTTTCGATAAAAAATCTCAAAAATATGCTGGCTCAACACGTTTTTACGATATTCAGCTTGAATATAAAACCGTGCAATTAGGCTACACGTGGTACGGATCTGCTTTTAGAGGAACCGGACTTAACAAACATTGCAAATTTCTATTGCTACAATTTGCTTTTGAAACCCTCGGAATGGAACGTGTAGAATTTCGTGCCGACAATAATAATGACAGGAGTATTGCCGCAATGAAAAGCATTGGCTGTAAAGTCGAAGGTGTTTTAAGAAGTCACATGCCAACCAGAAATAACGAAGTACGCCGCGATTCAATTGTTTTAAGTATTCTTAAAGAAGAATGGTTTGCCGAGGTAAAAGAAAATTTAAAGCGAAAACTTTAAAATATACCAACGGCAAAAAGAGCCAGTGGCTCGACCAATATTGTAGGGCTGTCCCGAGGCTTCGGGATTAATCCAGTTTACGTAAATAAGGAGAGTATATTATATATTTAATTTCAGTTTTGGAATTTGGATTTTAAAAAAAATTGGGATTTAATTTTATCCATCCTTTAATAATAAATCTTGTTCTTTTCGCAGTTTTATAACCAATTGATCAACGTAAAGTTTTATTTTTTGAGGCAATAAATTCCAGTTTTTATCTTTTTTAAAACTTCTGCAGTAATCTAAGTCACACTCTACAGCACGAATCACGTACTTTTGATTTTTATACACGGTGATAATTTTAACCCGTCTTATTTCATCATATTCAGTTCTTGTCCCGTAAACAATTATAGGTTCGATGTAGCCATCGCCATCGATATCTTTGGTACTGCAATATTTTGTCCAGAACCAAATGTTGGTTTCCTTAGGCTCGTAATCTTCAAGTAAATCATTAATTCTCCATTTTTCAAGAAAACCACCGTGATCGTTCTTACCACAAATTGCCTGGATTTTGGTATTTAATGTGTCTTTTTTATTTGCTTGATTTTCGCATAAAACCAATTCAAGAACTCCGCTTTTATCCTGATATTCATAAGCTTTGTAAATAGGGAAGTCAGAAATATTCTCTAGTTCTCTTTGTTTTATTTGTTCTTTATCTAAAATCGAACTTTCTGTTTTTTGTGAAAAACCAAAGGTTGAATAAAAAAGAAAAAGGAATGAAATAAATCGTTTCATGTGGTATATAAATTATAAATCAAAGATATCTAAAAGCTTTTCAGTTTACGAACATTTATATTTTTTAAATTCCATTTTTGTCGTAATTTCCTAACGTGAAATTGAAATTAATTCAGTTTTGCAAATAATATTAAATACACACCAATGAATATTGTAAAAACAAAACACCTTCTTTTTGGATTATCAGTTTTGCTATTTTGTTTTACGAGCGAACTAATTGCTCAAAAGAAAACAGACAACTTCAAAAACTTGATTCAATATGTAGACCCAATGATTGGGACAGCCAAAATGGGTCACACATATCCAGGCGCAACAGTTCCGTTTGGCAGCGTGCAGTTAAGCCCTGAAACCGATACAATTGCTTACAGTTTAAACGGAAAATACAATGGAGAAGTTTACAAATATTGCGCAGGTTATCAATATGAAGATAAAACGATTGTAGGTTTTAGCCATACTCATTTTAGCGGGACAGGACATTCTGATTTGGGAGATTTTCTTATCATGCCAACAACCGGAAAACTGCAATTGAACCCCGGAGTTGCTTCAAAACCATTATCCGGATATCGATCTGCATTTTCCCATTCGACCGAAAAAGCAGAACCGGCATATTACAGCGTTCTTTTGGAAGATCATAAAATCAAAGCAGAACTTACGGCAACAACACGCGTGGGAATGCATCAATATACCTTTCCAAAATCTGATGAAGCACATATTATTTTGGATTTAACTTCGGGAATTTACAACTATGATAAAAAGAATGTCTGGACATTTGTTCGTGTAGAAAATGATACTTTAATTACAGGATATCGCCAGACAAATGGCTGGGCGAGAACAAGAACCGTTTATTTTGCAATGTCTTTCAGTAAACCAATTAAAAGCTACGGTCAGGCGGCGCAGGAAAAAAGTGTGTATAGAGGTTTTTGGGGAAGATTTGATCAAACCAAAAATTTTCCGGAAATGGCAGGTCAAAACCTAAAACTGTTTTTTGATTTTAACACTGAAGAAGGAGAGAAAATCAAAATTAAAATGGCGCTTTCTCCGGTAAGTTCGGCGGGTGCGTTAGAAAATATGAAAAAAGAAGTTCCAGGCTGGGATTTTGAAAAAGTAAAAAAACAAAGTCAGGAAGTTTGGAACAAAGAATTGAATAAAATTCAAATCGAGACCCTTCAGAAAGAAGATTTAGTGAATTTTTACACGGCAATGTATCACGCCTTTTTAGGTCCAACGGAATACATGGATTTAGACGGAAACTACAAAGGTTTGGATATGAATGTTCATAAAGCTGAAAATTTCACAAATTATACCAGTTACTCGCTTTGGGATACTTACCGTGCTTTGCATCCATTATTTAATATAGTTCAGCCAAAGCGAAATTCAGATATGATTAGTTCGATGTTGGCACATTCAGATCAAAGTGTGCACAAAATGCTGCCCATCTGGTCGCATTATGCTAATGAAAACTGGTGCATGATTGGTTATCATTCCGTATCTGTAATTGCAGATGCGATTGTAAAAGGTAACACCAATTTCGATCCTGAAAAAGCGCTTCAGGCTTGTGTCAATACTGCAAAAGTTCCATATTATGATGGATTGGAATATTACATGAAAATGGGATATGTCCCTGAAGATAAAAATGGATCTTCAGTTTCTAAAACATTAGAGTACGCTTATGATGATTGGGCAATCGCGCAGGCGGCCAAAAAGCTAGGTAAAACCGAGATCTATAACGAGTTTATCAAAAGATCTAAAAACTATAAAAACGTTTACGACGAGAAAACAGGTTTTATGCGTCCGAAATTAAACGACGGAACTTTCAAAAAAGAATTTGATCCTTTAGATACACACGGACAAGGTTTTATCGAAGGGAATTCATGGAATTACAGCTTGTATGTTCCGCAAGATCCTGCCGAAATGATTAAAATGATGGGTGGAAACGACAAATTTAATGTTCGTTTAGATTCGTTATTCAACATGCATTTGCCGGATAAATATTTTGAAAACACAGAAGATATTACCAGAGAAGGAATTATTGGGAATTACGTTCACGGTAACGAGCCTTCGCATCACGTTGTTTATTTGTACAACTGGACAAATTCTCCTTGGAAAGCACAGGACAAAATTAGAATGATCCTGAAAAAAATGTACAGAAACGGTGCCGATGGTTTAGGCGGAAACGACGATTTCGGACAAATGAGCGCCTGGTATATTTTTAGCAGTTTAGGATTTTATCCAGTTGCGCCAGGTTCTGATGAATATGCTTTGGGAAGTCCCCTGGTTAAAAATGCTGTTTTTAACTTAGAAAATGGTAAAACTTTTGAAGTTGAAACTGTAAATCAATCTGATAAAAATGTTTTTGTGAGTAAAGTACTTTTGAATGGAAAAGAGCTATTAAGACCATTCTTAAAACATTCGGACGTTGTTAATGGCGGGAAAATTACTTTTTATATGAGTTCGAAACCGAATAAGAAGAGTTATTAAATTTTATGAGCCAAACCTAACAGGTTTTGATTTCAACATCCTGCAAGGTTTTCAAAACCTTGTAGGTCTATTTCATGATGTGTATAAATACCTACAAGGTTTTGAAAACCTTGCAGGATTCGTGGCGAAAAATTAATAAGAACAAAAAATAACAGACTTTACAAAAACTTCACGAAATTTGCACCTCAAATTAAAGATAACAATATGAAAATAAATCTAAAATCAGGAATTGATAAATTGCTTTTCGGGATGAAGCAAAACGATGTAACGGCTGCTTTAGGAAAACCTGATAAAAATTATAAAGACGAAGATGATAATGTGATTTTTGTATATAATGCACACAAAATCAGATTGACATTTTATGAGGAAGAAGAATTGAAATTAGGCTATTTAGTAGCTTCAAGCAATGATTTGGAAGTTTTTGGATTCAAAATAATCGGAAGAAAAATTGCCGATGTAAAGAAAGATTTTGCTGCAAAAGGCATTACAAAATATACTCAGGAAACTTTTGATACTTTCGAAAATTATTTCAATGAAGACAATTGGTTTATTCTTCAAACTGAATTTGATGAAGTTGTGAAGTTTGAAGTAGGAGCAATCATTAATGATAAAGATGAATTTGACTGGAAGTTTCCAGTGAAGAAATAACACAGTTCCTCAGCATGACAAACAAAAAAACCGACAATCACTTGTCGGTTTTTTTTATCGTTAGCAATTAAAAGAAATTACCCTTTCAACCATGCAGTTTTAAGTTTCTCTTTTGAAGCATCTGTAGCTTTAAAAGTTTCTGCCTCTTCGAATGGCACTTTTACAGTTCCTTTAATAGTCTGTTCAACGCCGCCACGTTTTATTTTAACTGTAATTGGATCGTTTTCTTTCCAGTTTTCACTTTCTCCAATCAAATCATAAATGTTATCCAGGTTATATGCTTTGTTATTTATAGAAACAATAGCATCACCTGCTTTAAGGTTTAAGTTAGTGAAGAATACATTTAAATCCATATCAGGACGAACACTTATTACTTTTGTTGCTTTATCAATTCCAATGTATGGAGTTTGCCCTTTAATGAAAATTGATCCCGGTTTTTTCTCAGAAGATTTTGTTACGCCTACTTTTGCTAAATAAGTTTCATAAGGAATAGGAGTAGTTCCGGCGACATAAGTTTTTAAAAATTCACCAACTTCAGGATATGTTAATTGAGTAATTTTGGCAAAAAGCTCATTATCATTAAATGGTTTTTCAACTCCATATTCACTTGATAATTTATGCATTAAGTCAAGAATTCCTCTTTCTCCATTACTTTTTTCTCTAATAATGATGTCAATACACATACCAATTAAAGCTCCTTTTTGGTATACATTTAAATATTGATCTTTGTAAGGCTCCTCTAAAACATTTTTACTCATTACTGTAAACGACATTGTATCGTTTAAACCTTTTGCCTGTTGTATTTTATCAGCAATACGAGTATAGAATTCGGTTTCATCAATTAAACCCTGATTGATTTGAAAAAGGTTTGCAAAGTATTCCGTTACACCTTCATACATCCATAAATGCTCTGACATTTGTGGTGCATTATAATCAAAATACTGAATTTCTTTTGAATGTACAGTTAGCGGAGTTACAATATGGAAAAACTCATGAGAAACTACATCTTTCATAGATTCAACCAATTTTTCTTTTGGCATTGATTCCGGCAAAACAACTGTTGTAGCAGTTGGATGCTCTAAGGCACCAAAACCATGTGCATCATCTTTTGCCATGCTTGATAAATACAATAAAACAGTATATTTTTTAGTCGCATTTACTTTTCCTAAAAAGTTTTTTTGCGCTGTCATCATTGTTTTCATTTCCGGTGTAATACTTTCGGCTGTAAATTTTCCTGTTGGAGAATAAACGGCGATTAAAATATCCATTCCGTTTACATTAAAAGTGGTATAGTCTGGTTTAGAATACATGATTGGATTTTCAACCAAAACAGCATAACGAGGTGTAGTAAAAACGTCACTTGTTTTGCTTGCATCTTCATCATTCATAGAAGTTGCTCCCCAAAGTGTTTCAGGATGCGTAATGGTAACTTTATACGGAACATCTAATTTATCCTGAAAATACCCTACAAAACCGTGTGTATTGACCATGAAATTGATTCCTGCGTTGATATTAGTTCCTGCTGGTGAGAAAACGTCATCATTACCAAAGCCGGTTCCTTTTTCAGTATCAAAAGTATCACCAACTAAGTAAGTTATTTTTTTTAATGTTTTAGCATTTGAAATTGACCACGAATTATCGTCGATTCTTTTTACTGTTAAAGCATTTCCTTTAGCATCAAAAGCTTTAAAATCATCAGAGTATTTACCGTAATTATCTGTAGAATAAGTTCCGGGAACTGTTTTTGGAATACTGTAAATAATTTCATCTGTTTTTATTTCCGGTGGAGTAACGGTTACTAAAACTTTATCGTCTTTTACGTCGACAAGATTTATAGTAACGGCCACTGTATTACTTTTTGCAGCTCCGGAACCCGTACCGGTTTTACAGCTCCAAAACGTTACCGCAAGAGCTAATGTGTAAAGTATTTTTTTCATTTGTTTATGTTTAGTTATGTGTATTTGACTTATAAAATGTAATTATGTTACATAAAATTAAAAATAAAAAAAAACTCCCGATTCACAGGAGTTTTATGCTAGTCAAGTTTGTTCTTTATATAATATTTTCCATCCAAATCTTCATCAAAATCATCTATTTTAACGGGTTTTGGTTTTGGTTTATTTGCGATCGCCTTCTTTTTCCACATTTCAAATTTTTCGAGTGGCATTTTCTTTTTCATGATTTCCAGAACTTCTTTTTCTGCCAATCCAAATTCTTTTTTTATAATTTCAAATGGATTTCTTTCTTCCAAGGCCAACGAAACAAGTTTTTCCGTTTGTTCCCAGCTCAACTCTTTGCGGTTACTCTTTTTCATCACGTGAAAATTAATTCAAAATAGGGGTTAATGATTAATAGATTGATTTTCAATTTAAGTATCAATATTAATAAAAAAAATAATTAGTTGGTTCGATCAGGTATGTTTTTTTTAATGATTTTGCTTGTTTTTTTCGGATCTTGATTTTTGAAACGGAATTTTTAATAAATTTTTCAATTTGTTGTGCTCATCTGCTGCCATGTGTGTGTCTACGCCATATATTAATTCTTCTTTTGGTAAAGTTGTAAAAGTGCCAAAAAGCCGATCCCAAACAGAAAAAATGTTTCCATAATTGCTGTCCGTATAGGGTAAAACATAATGATGGTGCACTTTGTGCATATTAGGAGAAACGATAAAATAACTCAGAATATTGTCTAATTTAGGAGGAAGCGAAATATTAGCATGATTGAACTGAGAAGCTATGACAGATAATGACTGATAAAGAAAAACCATCCACATAGGGCTTCCGACTATTAAAACGCCTGCAGTTGTAAATAAAAAACGAATGATACTTTCTCCGGGATGATGTCGATTTGCAGTTGTAGTATCAATCCAGGTATCTGTATGGTGAATTAAATGAAAACGCCATAAAAATTTTATTTTATGTTCGATAAAATGCACCAGATAAGCACCTATTAAATCTAATAAAAGCAAACCAAGAATGGCATAAAGCCAAATTGGAATTTTTGGCAGCCATTGTAAAATTCCAAAATTGTTTTCAGTAGTCCATCCGGCAGTTTTAATGAGTATAAAAGCTAAAATGAAATTTACGATAATAGTGGTAATCGTAAAAAAGATATTTATTCCTGCGTGATGCCATTTTCTATATTGCATCCTGAATAGCGGAAATGTATTTTCGATAAGCCAAAAAATAGTTATTCCTCCAACCAAAATTAAACTTCGGTGTGAAGATGGAATCGTACTGAAATAAGCAATGATTTCATTCATAATAAACTATTTAAATAGAATAAACTTTGTAGCCTTAAGAGCGTATTAAAGTTACTGATATTTCATAAAAAAAGAGAAAATCAAATATAAATATATAAGATTTTCTCTTTTGGAATAAATTATCTTAATGAAGATTTATTACTTTTTGATAAGACTGATAATAAATAATAAAACCCAGGCTCCTCCAACAGCAATTAGTATTTGCCATAAAAGGCCACCACCGCCAATTCCAAGTTTACCGGCAATCCATCCACCGATGAATCCACCAATAATTCCAACGATGATATTACCAATTAACCCAAAACCTGCGCCTTTCCAAACCTGACCAGCTAACCATCCTGAAATTGCTCCAATAAGTAAGAAATATAAAAATTCCATATTTTAAATTTAATGTTATTTGTAAATGATACTATTCTGTATCGTCTTGTTTTTGTAATAATGTTTTATAAATAAAGCCGCCAACAACAGCTCCTAAAATAGGTGCAACCCAAAATAGCCAGACTTGCGAAAGAGGTTCTCCACCCACAAAAATTGCCTGAGACAATGATCTTGCCGGATTAACAGAAGTATTTGTGATAGGAATGCTTATTAAGTGAATTAATGTTAACGCTAAACCAATTGCAATACCACAAAAGTTAGTGTTTGCACATTTATCTGTAGAGCCTAAAATGATTATTAAGAAAAACAAGGTAAGCACAAATTCTGCAATAAAAGCTGCTGCTAAAGAATATCCGTCCGGAGAAAAAGCACCAAAACCATTTGAAGCAAATGCTCCTGCCTTGGTTGCATCAATTACAAAACCTGCTTTTCCTGAAGCAATGGTATATAAAGTACCTGCAGCTGCAATTGCGCCTATACATTGTGCGATAATATAAGGGATTAAATCTTTTGCCGGGAATCTTCCTCCGGCCCATAAACCAAACGAAACAGCGGGATTAAAATGTCCGCCTGAAATATGACCAACAGCATATGCCATTGTTAATACCGTTAAACCAAAAGCCAATGCAACACCAGCAAAACCAATTCCTAATTCAGGAAATCCTGCCGCAAAAAGTGCACTTCCGCAACCACCAAAAACCAGCCAATAAGTTCCGAAGAACTCAGCAAATAACTTTTTCATAGTAAATAAATTTAATTAATAGTTTGTTTGTTAAAGGGTATATTGGTATGCCCATAAAATCAATACAATTTGTAAGGGCAAACGTATTAATAAAATAATTTTTAACAAAGAAAATTTACCTTTTTTCTTACAAAACATATAAACATTTGCAGGGAAAACCGCAATTAATAATGCTATGATTCCCCAGGCAGCCAATTGCGTTGTAAAAGGAACTATTAGCAGGATACCTAAAATAATTTCGGCAGCTCCACTTAAAATATTTAATAATTTGGGGTTTGGCAGATAGGAGGGAATGATTTTAATGTACATTCCCGGATTTTTAAAGTGATTAATTCCGGCAATTATATAAAGAAAAGCCATTAAATATAAATGCCAGGGTAGGTTCATGATATGATTATTTATCACGAAATTATAAAAAAAATTAACAAAAATTGATTTACAATTACTTTATTTTTAATAGAAAGTAATTTTGTTAATTTTTGCGTTTGAAATTTACATTCATAATGATAATGGCAAGAATGATTAAAACAATTCCAACCCATTGTAAAAAGATAACTTTTTCATTTAATAAAACATATGCCATCATTACTGAAACTGGTAACTCAAGAGCAGAAACAATGCTTCCTAAACCAATTCCCGTTAACGGAAACCCGGCATTCATAAGCATCGGAGGAATTATGGTTCCAAATAAAGACAGAACGATTCCCCATTTCATGAAAATAGCAAGATTAAAAGCAGTTGTCTGAGTAGCAAATGCAAATGAAAATACAATTACAGCTCCTCCTAATAGCATATAAAGACTACGCTGCGCAGATGAAATTTCAGTTGCAACACGATTTGCAGTAAACATAGTTGTCGTAAAAGATGCCGCAGCCATAATTCCCCATGCAATACCTCTCCAATCCAATTTTATATCGTTATTGATAATATTGGTTGCCAAAACAGTTCCAATCAAAACAATAAATACAGCAATGACTTTTTGTTTGGATGGTAATTTTTTTTCCAAAATCATTTCCAGTAAAACTCCCATCCAAACGGTTTGCATCAATAAAACGATACCAATAGAAACCGGAATATATTTTACAGCCAGATAATAGAATAAACTCGTCATTCCTAATGAAGTTCCGGCAAGCATTAAACTAAATATGTTTTTTGGTGTTGCTTTTACAACATTATCTTTATGCTTTATTTTTTGAAATGCATTAATTAATAAGATACCAATAATTCCCAAGACAAATTGAGATGTTGTTACCTCGGCAGTTGTATATCCTTCAGAATAAGCCATTTTTACAAAAGTAGCCAGCATTCCATAAGTTGTGGCACCAAGTGCAACTAAAAATACTCCCTTTAATACATTGTTTTGTGACATCTTAAATTGTTTTAAATTAAAAATAAAAGCCGGCAAAGGTAAGCTATTTTGTTTAGGATTTAATAGAAAACCGTTGTAAACATTATTAGTGTTGCGATTTCAGCTTTGATTTTAAACTTAAAATTGTGAATTTCTTAGATTTGGGTTGATTTAATAAAACAAAAAACCCATCAATGATGATGGGTTTTATATCTAAATTTTAAAATCAATTATTTTAAAGCTGGTTGATTTTGATACGTTTCGATTTCAAAAACCAAAGTTGCGTTTGGCGGAATTACTCCCCCTGCACCTTTTTCTCCGTAAGCTAAGTTTGAAGGAAGAAAGAAAATTGCTTTTTCTCCATCAGTCATCATAGCTAATGCTTCTAAGAAACCAGGAATCATTCCGTCTTTTTTACCAACTATAAAAGGAAAAGCTTGGTATCCTTTTTGAGCGTCTCTGTTAGCATCATATTTACCATATGCTTTTGCTACCTGAGACATGCTGCTGTCAAAAAGATTTCCGTCTTCAAAATATCCTGCGTAGTGAAAATAAATTGTAGATCCGTCAGCTCCTTTTACGCCGGTTCCTTTTTGCGTAATAACATATTGCAGACCAGATGGTGTTGCAGTTGCTTTGGCTTTAGTAGCAGCAAAATAAGCCGCTTTTTCAGCAATTACTTTTTTACTTTCCGCTTTTTTAGCTTCATCTTTTTTCGCATCATCCGCTATAACTTTTAAGGCATCAAATTTTTTAGCCGCCGCACCTTTACGAGTAATAGTAATTTTTGTCATGATATCGTCCTGAACAATTTTATTTACATTGTCCATTCCCGAAACTACGTGACCAAAAATAGTATGTTTTCCATTTAACCAGGGTGTTTCTTTATGTGTGATAAAAAACTGGCTTCCGTTTGTTGCCGGACCTGAATTTGCCATGGCTAAAACGCCGCCTTTTTCAAATTTTAATTCTTCAACAAATTCATCTTTAAATGAATAACCAGGACCTCCTGAACCGTTTCCATCAGGATCTCCACCCTGAATCATGAAATCATTAATAACCCTATGAAATTTTAAACCGTCGTAAAATGGTTTTCCTTTTAGTCTTTCTACTTTTACATTAGGATTTTTACCTTCTGCCAAAGAAATAAAATTAGCCACAGTAACCGGCGCTTTTACATATTCTAAAGACAAAACAATATCGCCTTTTGTTGTAGAAATAGTGGCAAAAATTCCCTCATTAGGATTTGCTTGTGCAACTGCTTTTGTTGTAGTTGGTTTTTTAGCAGCAGTTTTTTTTGTTGCTTGTGCCTGAACATTGATTATTGCAAGGCAAAATAAAAATAGAAATTTAAATTTCATCGTGTTTTATAATTTAAGTCTGTAATAATGTTTCAAAAATAAGAATATTATTACGGTTTTTCCAGTAATTGTACTTCAAAAATAATATTAGCATTTGGTGGAATAACGCCACCGGCTCCTGCGGCTCCATAAGCTAAATGAGAAGGGATAAAAAGAACAGCTTTATCTCCAAAAGAAAGCTTTTCAATACCTTCAATAAATCCGGGAATCATACCATCTTTTTTACCTGCCTGAAAAGGAATTGGCGAATATGCTTTTGCTTCAGCTCTGGCCGGATCAAATTTTCCAAAAGTTTTGGCTACATCTTCAATGCTTGTGTCAAACAAAGTTCCGTCTTCCAAAAATCCTGCGTAGTGAATGTATAATTGCGTTCCAATTGCAGGTTTTTTACCTGTTCCTTTTTCAGTAATGACATATTCTAAACCTGTTGAAGTTTTAGTTGCTTTTGCTTTTTGAGCAGCATAATAGTCAATTTTTTCTTTTTGAACTCCTGCAAATTTGCTTTTTTCTTTTGCTATATCTGAAAAATAATCACCAAATACTTTTACTGCATCAAACTTTTTTGCAGCTTCTCCATTTCTGATAATAGTAACAGAAACGATAGTATCATCTTGTTTTACCTGATTAACAACTTCTTGCCCTTTTTCAACAACATGACCAAAAATAGTATGTTTTCCGTTTAACCACGGTGTTTCAACATGTGTGATAAAAAATTGACTGCTGTTGGTTCCCGGACCGTTGTTTGCCATTGCTAAAACACCCGCTTTGTCAAATTTTAAATCAGTAAATTCATCTTTAAATTTATATCCTGTATCACCAGAACCTGTTCCTTCAGGATCTCCTGTCTGAATCATGAAATCTTCGATAACTCTGTGAAACTTTAATCCGTTATAAAACGGTTTTCCTTTTAAATATTCCTTGGTTACAAATTCATTTTTTCCTTCGGCCAAAGTCACAAAATTAGCAACCGTAACGGGTGCTTTTTTATAATCTAATTCAACAATGATATGCCCTTTGTTGGTTTCAATATCGGCATATAAACCATCAGGCAAATTGCTATGCTCGTCTTTACAAGAATAAAATGAGGAAACGGCTAATAGTAATAATAAAATAATTTTTTTCATTTTTAAAATATTGTTTTTATGGTTTTACAGAGTCTTTTTTAGTTTCAGTAACTGGTTTTTTAACAGCCGGTTTTGTAGGTTGAGCTGTTGTCGTTTTTATTGCGGCTGCAGTCGTGCCCGTAGTTGCCGAAGTTGCAGTTGAAGTTGGTGCAACTGCCGGATCCGGTACAAAATTTCTTAGCGTTACAGTGCAGATCAACGATTCATTGGTTCCGATTTTTTTATTATCGCCATGATACCCGTAGGCAATATGTGACGGAAATAAAAAAGTAACGGTTTCATTTTTATGCATTAGCTTAATACCGTCGCGCAATCCCATCATGATATCCTGTTTGTCTACATAATACGTTTGCGGACCAAGCTCTGCTTCAGAATAAATTATTTTGCCTTCAATATCTTTTATTTCTAAATTAAAATAAGCGATATCTCCTTTTTTGGGAGTTTGTGTATCGGTTAGGTTTTTTTCATCATATGAAAGCCAGTAACCTTTTCTGGTGGCATAATATTTTACTTTCGGATTGCTTTTGATGATTTTTTTAATAACATCTTCTTCGCTTGCAACCAGTTTTTTATTACGGTCAGCCGATTTTTTCATAAACGAACCTGAAGATCTCGAAATAGGTCTTCTGGCTTCTTCGTGTTGTTTACAGCTAACCAATAAAACAGCAAAAAGTAGGGTGTAAATGCTTAGTTTTAAGTAGTTCATTTGGGTTATATTTTTAGTTTTGTTACTAAATCTTCAAATTTTTTCACCGTTTCTTCCATAGAAACTTCTGATCTTCCTCCGGCGGCGTTACTGTGGCCTCCACCATTAAAATGATCTCTTGCAAATTGATTTACGTCAAATCCTCCTTGCGAACGGAAAGATATTTTGATAATATTTTCGTCTTTATTTTCTATAAAAATAGCAGTAAAACAGATTCCTTTTATGCTTAATCCGTAATTAACAATTCCTTCTGTATCGCCTTTTACATAATGAAATGCATCTAATTCCTGTTGTGTAAGTGTTGTATAAGAAGCTTTGTATTCCTCAAAAACTTTCATGTTTTGCAATGCGCGACCCAATAATTGCAAACGGCTGTAAGAACTATTATCAAATAAAAGAACCGGAATTTGGGTATTCTCGACTCCTAAATCTATTAATTCGGCAATAATGCGGTGAGTATTTCCTGTTGTTCCGGGAAAACGAAATGATCCGGAATCAGTTAATATTCCTGTATAAATGCAAGTTGCGATAGTTTTGTCTAAATCTTGTTTTTTATCTAAAAATGAAATAAAATTATACACCATTTCGCAGGTAGAACCAAACGCCGTGTCAGAGTACATATATGTAGCATAATCATCAGGTTTTTGGTGATGATCAATCATGATAAACGGAGCCGTTAGCTTTGCTAAAGTATGCTCCATTTCGCCTGTACGATGAAAAGCATTAAAGTCAAGTGTAAAAATTAACTCGGCTTCTTGTAATGTTTTCGTGCAGTTTTCAGTGTCTTTTTCGAATATTTTTACGGTTTCAGAACCCGGTAACCAGGCTAGGAAATCAGGAAAATCATTGGGCGCAATCACTGTTGGCAGATGATTGTTTTTTAATAAAAAGTGGTATAAACCTAACGTAGATCCCATGGCATCGCCATCTGGACCTCTGTGCGGAATAATGGCGATTTTCTTTGGGGTTGCGAGCAACAATTGTATCGCTTGAATATCTTGTATTTTCATAGTGTGCGAATTTACATTTTTTTAATGTAATGTTGAAATCATATTTTATAAAGTTAGAAGTTATTAATTAAAAGATATGAGTTTTGGATTGTGGAATTTGGAATTTAATTTTTGGAATTTAAATGGAACGGGGATGAAACGGATTCGTTAAAGCGAAAACACGGATTTGGGCGGATTTATTTAGTTATTCCGCAGAGATTCTCAAAGAATTCACAGAGATCCTCGAAGGTTTTGGAATTTGGAATTTATTTTTTTGGAATTTCGTTTGCTATTAGATTTTGGAATTTAAAAATTGGAATTTATTTTTTGGAACAATCTGAGATTTATAAATTCCCAAAGAACCCGACGAAAAATAGGCAACTGTACAGGCAATTGCAATAAAAATTCCGGGTTGAAGACCGAATAATTCTAGTCCCATAATGGTGCAGGCGATAGGCGTGTGGGTCGCGCCCGAAAATACGGCTACAAACCCTAAACCTGCCAAAATTGCAATTGGCATTGGAATAATTACAGATAAGGCACTTCCTAAAGTGGCACCTACAAAGAATAACGGAGTTACTTCGCCACCTTTAAATCCGGCTCCTAATGTAAATCCAGTAAATAATATCTTGAGTAAAAAGTCATACCATTGGTTTTGATTTGAAAATGAATCGACAATTTCCGGAACTCCTAATCCTGAGAATTTTGTAAAGCCAAAACCGGCTATGGCTATTGCCAAAATGATTCCGCCAATAAAAGGTCGTAAAGGAGGATATTTAATTTTTGAAAAAAGCGAACCCCAAAAGTGCGTACTTCTCGAAAATAATAAAGCAGCAAGTCCAGATAAAACACCAATTATAATAGTATAAGATAAGGTAGAAATTGAGATTTGTGGAACCTCAGGAATACTATAATGCGTATGTTTTACCTGCCAGAATTCTACCGTAAAATAAGCGGCGTATGCGACTATAAAAGATAAAATAATGCTTTTGAGATTTATTTTGCTGAAGTATAAAACTTCTAAAGCAAAGATAGCACCTGCCAACGGTGTTCCAAAAACAGATGCAAAACCAGCACTGATACCGAGAATAATTAGAATTTTGCGTTCGGAGTTATCTAGTTTGAAAATTTTTGTGAACTGATCTGCAATCGCACCGCCCATTTGAACAGCCGTACCTTCGCGGCCTGCAGAACCTCCAAATAAATGAGTAATTAAAGTTCCGAAAAGAACTAACGGAGCCATTTTGAACGGAATTACTTTTTGCGGATTTTCATATTCTTCCAACAATAAATTATTGCCTTTTACAACCGATTCTCCCCAATAATAATAACTCAATCCAACTAATAATCCGCCGAAAGGCAAAAGCCAGATAATCCAGTCATGATGAATTCTAAATTGAGTAACAAATTCTAAAGAAACTAAAAAAAATGCCGACGCAGATCCTGAAAAAACACCTATCAAAACACAGATCAAAATCCATTTGAAAGTGTTCAGGAATATTTCTTTTGGTTTTTGAGAAGTCATTAATTGTTTAATGGAAAAGTTTGCCACGAATTTCACTAATTTTCACGAATTAATGGCTTTTTAATTGAAAAAATAATCAAAAAGGTTTAGCCGCAAATTGCACAAATTTTCACAAAATAATAAGTTGTAGTAAAAAAAAATAATTAATGAAAATTCGTGAAATTCGTGGCTAAAAAAATATTACTGAACAACAGCTGTAAATTCAATTTCAACTAAATATTCAGGAGCAACCAGTTTGCTGATTTCATAAAAGCCGGTTGTAGGTTTTACATCTTTAAAAAAAGCAGAATGTGCTCTTGCAACATCTTCAAAAGTTGAAATGTTGGTCGTAAAAATACGGGTTCTGATTACATCTTTCATTCCGACATTCAAATCTTCCAGCACTTTTTCAACACGTTCCAAAATATTATACGTCTGAGCATAAGCATCGTCAGCTTTTACTTTTTCGCCATCAACAATTGCCACAGTTCCTGAAACTTCGATAATATTACCAATTCTTACGGCGCGGCAATATCCCATTTTATCTTCCCATGGTGATCCTGTCAAGATGTTTTCTCTTTTCATTTTGTTATGTTTTTCTGAATCGTTTTTCTCAATTTTAAAAACAAATTCGGGTTAGTTAATTCCGTTGCAATTTATAAAATATGAAACTGAAAAAAGTTGGTTTTACTTGAAATCATTTCAGAAATTATTCTTTTTTGTGATATTTTGAGTAGTTAATTTAATTTTTTTGCCACAGATTAAATGATTTTATTGATTATTTATTTGTTTAAATTTTTGCCACGAATTTCACTAATTTTCACGAATTGCTAGCTTTTTAATTTTAGAAAATAAAGAAAGAAAATCTTTTTAAATCTTTCAATCTGTGGCAAAAAATGATTACTGTATTTGGTGCTGGTCAAAAAGGCGTAGTTTGTTTTGTGTTGCTGTTAAGTTTTGCTGCAATAGCTCGATTTTATTCAGCAAATGATAAATGGCATCAATTCCTTCCAGATTGATTTTGAGATCATAATGCATTCGTATCATTTTTTCTATAGCAGGCAATTGTTCCGGCTGTAAATATTCATCTTCTTCCTGAATAATAATTTCAACCAAACCATAATTATTCAACTCTGTTATAAAGGTGTTTTCAATTTCGTGGTAAGTACAAAATTGTTTTATCTGGATTAAATTTTTACTATTCATGATTTCTGATTTTAGCTAATTCTGCGAATAATTCTTTTTCTTTCTGAGATAATTTTGTTGGTGTTTTTACATTATAAGTGATGTATAAATCACCAAATTGATTTTCTTTTTTATACACCGGAAATCCTTTTCCTTTCAGTTTCACCTTTGTTCCGGTTTGTGTTTCTTCAGGAACTTTAATTTTTACTTTTCCATCAAAAGTATTGACATAAACTTCTCCGCCTAAAATTGCGGTGTACAAATCAAGATCAACATCTGAGTATAAATTATTTCCTTCTCGTTTAAAATCAGAATTATTTTCGATATTAAAAGTAATATACAAATCGCCATTCGGGCCACCGTTTGCGCCAGGTCCGCCATGACCGGGGATTTTTATAATCTGACCATTTTCTACTCCGGCCGGAATTGTAATTCGGATATTCTTTCCGTTCACGGCCAAATTTTGTTTGTGTGTGGTATATGCCGACGCCAAATCCAATTGTAATTCGGCATTGAAATCCTGGCCTCTGTATTTTGCCTGACCTCTGGAACTTCTTCCTGAAGAGCCGTACATGGAATTGAAGAAATCTGAAAAATCGCTTCCCGAAAAATCGCCGCCAAAGCCAGAAAAGTCTCCACCCGAAAAATCAGAACTGCTTTGTTGTCTTGAACGCTGTTGATTGGGGTCGTAACCCGCTTTTTCAAATTCGTCTGCATGTTGCCAGTCTTTTCCGTATTTATCGTATTTTTTTCGATTTTCGGGATTGCTTAAAACCTCATTTGCTTCGTTGATTTCCTTGAATTTTTTCTCCGCTTCTTTGTCATTCGGATTCAAATCGGGATGATATTTTCGTGCTAATTTCCTATACGCTTTCTTAATTTCGGCTTCAGTAGCCGATTTTGTAACTTCTAATGTTTTATAATAATCTATATAATCCATTTTCTAAATTTTTTAATGAAGTAAATTAATATATTGAAGTTAGGAATTAGTTGCTGATTTTCAAAACACTATAGTTTTATTTTTGAAGTTAAACACTTCATTCTGAACTTCAATTTCATTTTGAAATAAATTTACGAATTTTAATTTCTGGCAGGTTTTTTGTTTCCAAAAATTAGCCTAATATATTGTTATAAAAATCTTAAAGCTGTAGAGCCTAACTAAATTATGCTATTTTTGTGAAGCTACTTTTTGGGTTTATAAATTTTAAAAGCCGATTCGATAATAATATTTCAATGAAACATATTTTATTTTTCATATTATTTTTTACTGCCGCAGCAATGTCGGCACAAACTGAATTTAGTACTAAATACAAAAGTATTCCTGCACCAAAGTTTAGTGCAAAACCAAAGAAAATTCCTGAAGTAAAAGATCCTCAGGGAGAAAATTCAGATATTCCGAGTATAAAAACACCCAACGTTTTTGATAATACAAGCATAACTCCAAAATCAAAATTTCAGATTGGAGAAGAAAAAAGCAAATTCACCATGTCGACTGAAACAGATTTTGCCAATCCCGGCGATCGTTATGTGCCAAAAATGGAGAAAGAACTGGATAAAGCCCTAAAAGATGCCGGACTAAAAGAAGGAAGAGGCGAATTGGTTAAGAAAAACATTTCTCTTGGAGATTTCAGAACAAAATCGGAATATTTTATTGTGAAATTCAGGGATTTTGGCGCCATTGATGGTGATTTGGTCAGAGTTTCATCCAATGATAGAGTTATTGCAGATCAATTATTTCTTGATGCCAGTTTTAAACAGGTAAAAATTGACCTTGTTAATGGTTTTAATAAACTCGATTTTGAAGCCTTGAACATTGGAACATTAGGAGGAAACACCGCAGAAATTCAGGTGTACGATGATAAAGGAGCCTTAATAACCAATGACTATTGGAACAATCTGGCGGCAGGTTTTAAAGCTTCGATTGTTGTTACGAAAGAATAAAAAGGCTCAAAGCGACAAAGGTTCAAAGGAACAAAGCGCTGTACTTTGAAACCTCTGAACCTTTGTTACTTTGCAGCTTTGAACCTTATAGGCCTTCTTTCAAATGTTTGTAATTTGATTTAATAGTATCTAAAACTTCATCCATTTTTCCGCCGAGCATTAATTTTGTCATCGATTTTGCCATACCCACAACTTGTTCCCATTCAACTTTTGGAGGCATTGCGAGTGCATTCGGATTTGTAAAAATATTTAGTAAAACGGGACCATTATGACGAAATGCATTTTCAATCGCTTGCTCAACTTCTTTGGGTTTATGCACGTTTACTCCCTGAAAACCCATTGCCTGAGCTATTAAAGCAAAGTCAGGATTAGTCATATCTGTTTCGTTATCGGGCAATCCCTGAACTTCCATTTCGAGTTTTACCATACCCAAAGCGCGATTATTAAAAACAATAATTTTAATCGGAATATTATATTGATGAATTGTTGCTAAATCCCCCAATAGCATAGATAGACCACCATCGCCACACATGGCAATAACTTGTCTTTCAGTATGTGCGAGAGCGGCTCCAATAGCCATTGGCATTGCATTGGCCATTGATCCGTGATTGAAAGAACCCAGCATTTTTCGTTCTCCGGTTCCCTTAATAAAACGGGCTCCCCAAACGCAGGTCATTCCGGTATCTACTGTAAAAATTGCATCGTTATTAGCCAGTTTGTCGATAATATGAGCAACGTATTCTGGTTGAATAGTATCTTCCGAGCCATTGTCTTCAATATAAGTATTCATGTTTTCCTTAACAACGCTGTACAATTTAAGCTGAGCTTCTAAAAAAGCATCATCTGTTTTGTTTTCCAGCAAGGGCAATAAAGCTTTAATAGTATCGGCAACATCACCACATAATCCCATATAAAGATTGGCTCTTCTTCCTAAACGTTCGGTGCTGGTGTCGATTTGAATGATTTTATTATCAGTCGGCATGAATTTATCATACGGAAAATCAGTTCCTAACAATAATACCAAATTTGATTCGTGCATACTATGATAGGCAGAAGGCTGTCCAAGTAAACCTGTCATTCCAATTTCATTAGGATTATTAGGCTGAATGCTCATTTTTCCTCTAAAAGAATATCCTACAGGTGCCTTAATATGTTGTGATAATTGCACCACCTGATCGTGTGCTTTTTCAGCTCCAATTCCGCAAAATAAAGTGATTTTTGTACTCTCGTTTATGGCTTTTGCTAAATGCTGTAATTCATTATCAGATGGGCGAATCACGGGATTACAATGAAAAAACTGAGTCGATATATTGCTTTCAACCGCTTTTAATTCAGAAACATCGCCGGGTAAGCCAATAACAGCAACACCTTTTTTGCCTAAGGCATGTTGTATGGCAGTTTGTATGATTCTTGGAGCTTGTTCAGCCGTCATAATCATTTGATTATAACAACTGCAATCGTCGAAAAGTTTAATGGTATTGGTTTCCTGGAAATAATCCATTCCCATTTCGCTCGTATTAATTGTTGAAGCAATGGCCAACATGGGAACATGGGATCGATGCGCATCATACAAACCATTAATTAAGTGAACATGTCCCGGGCCGCAACTTCCTGCACAAACAGCAAAACCGTCTAATTCGGCTTCGGCAGCAGCTGCATAAGCACCTACTTCTTCATGGCGAACATGAATCCATTTTATTTTTCCGTTTCTTCGTATCGCATCATTAAAATGATTTAAGCTATCACCGGTAACTGCGTAAACACGTTTTACTCCGGCTTCTACCAACATTTCAACTAATTGTTCTGCAACTATTTTACTCATCGAATGTGTTTTTAGAATTCCTCTTAAAGGTAACACTCATTTCGATTGGGTTTGTTTTATATTTAAAGAATTATATTTTATAATCTACATTTATTTAGGTTCAAAGGGGCAAAGGTTCAAAGGAACAAAGCTGTAAAAGCCACTACACTTTTAAACTCTGAACCTTTGTCGCTTTGTAACTTTGTGCCTTTTAAAAAGGATTCGCAGTCACTCCAAACTTCATATTTGCTTTTACGGTTACATCTTTTGTCAATGTTTCTTTTAAGGTAACCTGTGTTCTAATTTTATATTTATCAGCTTTTATGTATTTGTCTAATCTGGCGTTGGTGCTCATTAGCTCAATCATATTGGTTGTTGAATTAATATCATCAAGGTAGGCCAATTCTATTTCATCAGAATCTGTGGTTGAAATATAAAGGTGAATAGATTTTAGAAATGTAAAAGTTTTTCCGTCAGGGCTTGTAATCGTTAGGTTGAGCGATTTTAATTTTACATCTTTCACCAAACCCGCTTCCGTTTTATTGTTTTTAAATTCAGCCGACGAATTTGTTGTAACATCCGGCGTAACAATTTCCGTAGGTAAATTAATAGGTGAGGTACTTTTTATCTGTATCGAAGTTTCGTTTGAAATTGTAAATGACAGTAAATCGTCAAGCGCATCGCAGGAAGTTAAAAATAAAGGCAATAAAAGGGTTAAGGCAATTAGTTTTGATTTCATATTTAAGTTGGTTTTTCTTAGATACGAATTTTTTCTAAAGTTGGATTTTAGTATTGAGGTTCTGAGTTGCAGAGGCTCAAAGGTTCAAAGGAAAAATCTTGCAAATCTTCAATTTTAAAAACCTTTGAACCTTTGTAACTCAGAACCTTTGAACCTAAAATCGGAACTGTGAAAAAAAAATATTTTTTTTCGCGGTTCCGATTTTTCAATTTCGAATATAAAAAGTATTTTTGCGCATGCAACACAACGTACTTATTTTAGATTTCGGATCGCAATATACACAGCTTATTGCGCGTAGAGTTCGCGAATTAAATATATTCTGCGAAATTTTCCCTTACAATCACTTTCCTAGTGATTTATCACCTTATAAAGCCGTAATTTTAGGAGGAAGCCCATTTTCTGTTCGTGCAGAAGATGCTCCACATCCTGATTTATCTCAAATTCGAGGCAAATTGCCAATGTTGGCAGTTTGTTACGGAGCACAATATTTAGCGCATTTTAGCGGAGGTGAAGTAGCAGCTTCAAACACCAGAGAATATGGTAGAGCTAATTTGTCTTATATTAAAGACAATGAAACTTTCTTTGAAGGCGTTTCAGAAAACAGCCAGGTTTGGATGAGCCATAGCGATAGTATCAAAGCTTTGCCAACCAATGCTGTAAAATTGGCCAGCACTCATGATGTAGAATATGCAGCTTATAAAATTGATGGCGAAACTACTTATGCTATTCAATATCATCCAGAAGTTTTTCATTCTACAGATGGATCAAAAATGCTGGAGAACTTTTTGGTAAAAATTGCCGAAGTTCCTCAAAACTTTACACCAAATGCTTTTGTTGAAGAAATGGTGGGAGAATTAAAAGAGAAATTAGGAAACGATAAAGTTGTTTTAGGACTTTCTGGCGGAGTAGATTCTACTGTTGCTGCAGTTTTATTACACCAGGCAATTGGTAAAAACTTATACTGTATTTTTGTAAATAACGGTTTGCTTCGTAAAAACGAATTCCAAAATGTATTAGATCAATACAAAGGAATGGGATTGAACGTAAAAGGAGTAGATGCCGGAGATCGTTTCTTAGGTGAATTGGCCGGAATAAGCGATCCTGAAACCAAGCGTAAAACAATTGGTCGTGTATTTATCGAAGTTTTTGATGATGAATCACACTTAATCGAAGATGTAAAATGGTTGGCGCAAGGAACTATTTATCCAGACGTTATCGAATCGGTTTCTGTAAAAGGACCATCGGCAACTATTAAATCTCACCATAATGTGGGTGGATTGCCGGATTATATGAAATTAAAAATTGTAGAACCGCTTAGAATGTTGTTTAAGGACGAAGTTCGCAGAGTTGGTGCTACTTTAGGAATAGATCCTGAATTATTAGGAAGACACCCTTTCCCGGGACCAGGATTATCAATAAGAATTCTTGGAGATATTACTCCGGAGAAAGTTCAAATCCTGCAAGATGTTGATGCTGTTTTTATCGACGGATTAAAATCTTGGGGATTATATGATAAAGTTTGGCAGGCTGGAGCAATTTTGCTTCCCGTAAATTCTGTTGGTGTGATGGGCGATGAGCGTACTTATGAAAAAGTAGTAGCGCTTAGAGCTGTTGAGTCTACGGACGGAATGACTGCTGACTGGGTTCATTTGCCTTATGAATTCCTGATGAAAGTGTCTAACGATATTATCAACAAGGTAAAAGGCGTGAATCGTGTAGTTTACGATATAAGTTCAAAACCACCTGCAACAATTGAGTGGGAATAGTACCATTTTTAAAATTAAGGTCTTACATTTGTAAGGCCTTAATTTTTTATAACCTACTATTTATGAGAGAACTTTTAACGATTTCTCTTGTGTTTATTTTGTCTTTTAACAAAATAACTGCACAAGATTCAATTATTGAACACAAAATTCAAAAAGGAGAAACGGCTTATTTTATTGCCCAAAAGTATAAGGTTTCTGTTGATGAAATTTACAAACTCAACCCCGAGTCGCAAAGCGGAATAAAAGACAACCAGATTCTTAAAATTCCGGTTCATGCTGCAGAAAAACCAAACCAAAACCAAACAACACATATTGTTGGTGCAAAAGAAACTCTTTTTGGTTTATCAAAACAATACGGCATTTCTGTAGAAGCGCTTCAAAATGCAAACTCAATTCTTGCCAACGGACTTCAGATTGGTCAGGAATTAGTTATTCCGCAAACTTCAAATTCTCCAAAAACTGAAATTACAGGTTCTTCAAAAGCAACCCATTTGGTTGTGGCAAAAGAGTCTTTGTTTAGCATTGCCAGACAATACAATGTTTCGGTTCAGGATCTGGAAACTTTAAATAAAGATTTACTTCAAAACGGACTGCAGATTGGTCAGACAATTGCAATTCCCAATAAAAGAAAAACGCTTGATGGCAGAGTTCGTGTAATAAATCAGGAAACTGTTTTTCATGTCGTTGAACCAAAGGAAACCAAATTTTCGATTGCCAAAAAATACGGGATTTCGATTGATCAGTTAGAATCTCAAAATCCAGAAATTGTAAACGGATTGGTTGTTGGCAATAAATTGGCCATCAATACAAAAGAAATAAAACCGGCAAACGAGAGTGAAGAATTGATGCTGGCTCTTGCCGAAAAACAAGTTGTTGTCGAAAAAACAAAAGCCAAAACGGTTGAAATTGATGATTTGAAAGACAGATTGGTCGTTCAGAAAGAAATGAACCAGAAAATTATAAAAATTAATGATCTGAAGTTGAATCTGGACGATATGAGTGGTTCTAAGGATAATTCGGTCGAAAAACTGAGGTTGGTTTTAGAAGCAAATAAAAATGTGCAGGATATTTTAATGGCAAAATTAGATTCACTGGTAAATACAATGAATGATGATTTGGTCGAATTGAAGAGAATGGATGTTTTAAATATTGACCAGTCAAAACGATTAGAAAAACAATCGTATGAAAGCATCGGAAAAACAAATGAATTATCTTCTCAATTAAAGAAAGAGCTGGCTGAAAATAGAAAAGCATATGCCGGTTTAATGAATAAAGTAGAAAGAATCGCTGTTGAGGAAAATCAGGAGTATAAGAAGAAAATCCGCGAAAGCGAAAAAAATAACAGCAAAACCGGATTGCAGCAACGACTTTCGCTTGACGAAATAAAAAGATATAAAATTGAGCAGGAAAAAGGCGATGCCCAAAATCAATTGCTGATTTCTAAAATTGATTCTTTGGATACTCAAAAAACAATCGAAATAAAACGTCATATCAGTAAAGCTTCTTATTATAGCATGGAAGCCAGAAAGTTTGATGATAAAGTAGCTTTAATTAAACTGAAAAAATACCAGGATGAGGCGATTAAAAATCAGAATAAAGAGAATTCAGCAGTAGTTTCTAAATCAGTTTCGGTAGAAGAAATGAGACAGGAATTGAAAGAAAACCCGCTGAAAAATGCAAAAAATGTAAAGATTGAAGTTTTTGATAATCTTAAAGAAGTTTCAAATGGCTATTACTTAGTTTTAGGTATATTTACCGATGCAGCGCCAAGAGATAAGTTAATTATGCAACTTATTGACTCTGGTGATTTTAATGCTAGTTTTTTCTTTAATATAAACAGTCTTTCGTATTATGTTTACTCCGATAAGTATCAAAATATGGAAGAAGTTTTATATCAATGCAAGAAAAGAGAAGAAGATGAGTTATATAAAAACATCATTATCGCTAAGGCCGAAATAGATCTTAGATAATTATTGTGTAAAAATTAACACTGGCCCGAATCTTGCTTTAAGCAAAATTAGTATCTTGTTTTTTGAATTAAAAATTAAATTGTTTTAGCCATATTATGAAATATTATTTAGCATTATTATCTCTCGTTTTTTTTATTAACACTTCGGCCTTTTCGCAGGAGAAAGTGGTAAAATATAAAGTTTCTGCTGGAGAAACCATCAATCAGATTGCAGAGAAATTTAAGGTTACGCCTTATGATATTTATTCATTAAATCCTGACGCACGTTCCGGAATTTCGCCAAACTCTGTTTTGTTGATTCCAACAAAAGCGGGAAAAACAGTAGCTAAAGCAGAATCTGTTTCTAAAAATGTTGTTTCAGAAAATGGTAAAACGCACGAAGTTCAGCCAAAAGAAACCTTATTTGGAATAGAAAAAAAATATGGTGTTTCTGATGAAGCTTTAAAAGCTGCAAATCCGTTTCTGGTTACAAATGGTTTGCAAATTGGGCAAACGCTTGTTATTCCTTCAAAAGGATCAGCAGCAAAATCAGTAACAGCAAAAACAGAAAAATCAGCAAAATCTTCTACTGCCGAAAAATATGTTTATCATGATGTTGTAGCAAAAGAAACGAAGTATTCTATTGCTAAACAATATAAAACCACAGTTGAGGATTTAGAAAAACGTAATCCCGAAATTGTAACAAGTTTGCCAGTTGGCTACCGTTTAACGATAAAAGGTACGGCGCCAAAAACAGAAACTTCGGCTGCGGCTGTAACTACTGTTGCAAAACCTTCAGAAACTGCTAAAAAAGGGACTACTTACATGGATTATCAGGTAAAACCAAAAGAAACTTTTTATAGTTTAACACATACATTTCACATTACTCAGGAAGAATTAACGGAATTAAACCCGTCGCTTTCTGAAGGTGTTAAAGAAGGAATGGTTTTAAAAGTACCCTCTGGATATGTGGCTCCAGTGCCAATTATTGCACAACAACAGCCAGTAATTGAAAAATCGGTTGAAAAAACGGCTGATAAGCCAGTTGAAAATACAGGCGGAGGCATTAGAATTCTTGAAAAAGTAAAATCTGAAGAAGTTTCTGTTAATCCGGAAGTAGTGGAATTAACTAAAAAAAGAGGACAAACAGAACGTCAAAAAGTGGTTTTGCTATTGCCTTTTAATATTGCTAAAATGCAAAATGACACAACAAGTACAGCAACTCGCTTAAAAAAGGATAAGTTTTTGAATATGACACTTGATTTTTACTCAGGTGCAATGATGGCAATCGATTCGGCTAAAGTTTTAAAGTTACCAATTGATGTTGCTATTTACGATTCGCAGGAAACAAAAAACACGTCGAATATTTCGAGCCTGATTTCGCAAAATAAACTGCAAAATGCAAATGCAGTTATCGGACCGTTTTATCAAAGTAATGCTGAAGCTGCCGCTAATTCATTGCGTTTGTATAATGTTCCCGTAATTTCACCGTTATCAAAAGATACGGCAAATCCAATTGATAATTTATATCAGTCAATACCAACAAACGACGTGGTTAGAAGCGCTATGTTTGATTATATGCGAAATAAAAACGGAAACATTGTTGCTGTTGTAGACAAGAAAAAAGAATCGGTTATAAATTATATCAAGCAAAATCAAAAAGGAGTTATGTTTGCAGCATTGTCTGAAACCGGAGGGTTGGATGTGGCGAATTTAAAAAGTCTATTATTGCCAAACAGACTTAATTATGTTGTAATGGAAACGGCAAATACAGCGATGATTAAAACGACTATAAAAGCTTTAATCGATGCTCAAAAAACCTGTCAGGTTCAATTGGTGATTTTAGAGCCAAACAGTACACTTGACACAGATGAAATTAATTTTGAAAATTTAGTGAAATTAAATTTAATGTATCCTTCTGTAACTCGTGAAAGTGATGAGCAGCCAGTTTTAATTTTTGAAAAAGAATACAGACTGAAAAATAAAGTGAATCCAAATTCGTATGCCACTCGTGGTTTTGATGTTACTTTTGATACGATGATGCGTTTGGTACAAGGAAAAACGTATCAGGAAACGACAGATTTAATGACAACAGAACAAGTTGACAATAAATTTCAATATTATAAAAAAGATGATGGAGGACACGCAAACAAAGGTGTTTACATTTTATATTACGACTCAGACTTAACTTTAAAAGTAGCAAATTAATGACATCGAAAGTAACCTATTTAGGCGATTTAAGAACAAAATCAATTCATGTGCAATCAGGAAGCGAAATTATTTCGGATGCACCACTAGATAATAACGGAAAAGGAGAGGCTTTTTCTCCAACAGATACCGTTGCCAATGCTTTAGCAAGCTGCATGTTTACCATTATGGGAATTAAAGCCCGTGATATGAACATAGATTTACAGGATTCTACAGCAGAAGTAACTAAAATAATGAATGCCGAACCAAGAAGAATTGGTGCAATCGAAATTGTTTTTGAATTGAAAGGTGTAGCTGATCAAAAAGACAGAACTATTCTTGAACGTGCAGGAATGACTTGTCCGGTATTTTTAAGTTTAAATTCGGATATTGAAAAACGAATTACCTTCAACTGGAAATAATATCAAAAATACAATTTAAAAGCCGTCAAGAAATTGACGGTTTTTTTATGACAATAGATTTTTTTTTGTTTTTCAGCTGAGAAATCAAGAATTAACAAAATTTTCATTGCGGGATATTAGTTATAAAGAACTAATTGGAGTAATTTTGTTATGCAAAAAAAATGCAGATTAATGCGTAAAAAATGCAAAAGATACACTTATTAATTTTTTTAAATTATCATCCTCTCTCACAATGATTTACTTAAAAAAAAGCCAGATAATAATCTTTTTGTTATTCAAAATTAAAGATGTTATCTTTATATGAAATTGATTATAAGTGTTTTATATAAAATAAACGACCAAAAAAGAATTAAAAAAAAACTATATCATGTTAAAAAGTAAAATCGACAAAGCAACAGGATTCGAAAAACGATTCGAAAACATCAATACTGTTGTTTTTGAAAATTCAACCGATGCCTCAAAAGCTGTTGCACAGCAAATTGCAGCGTTAATTCAGGAAAAACAAAAAGAAAACAAACCTTGTATTTTAGGTTTGGCGACCGGATCTTCTCCAAAAGGATTGTATGCTGAATTGGTGCGTTTGCACAAAGAGGAAGGTTTGAGTTTTAAGAACGTAATTAGTTTCAATCTGGATGAATATTATCCGATGGAACCAAATTCAATCAACAGTTATGTTCGTTTCATGAAAGAATTACTGTTTGATCATGTCGATATTTTACCTGAAAACGCTCACGTTCCGGACGGGCTTTTAACTAAAGAACAAATTGCCGATTATTGTCATGAATACGAGGCTAAAATTGAAGCTTTGGGCGGAATAGATCTTCAAATTCTTGGAATTGGTGGTAACGGACACATTGGTTTTAATGAATCAGGATCACTTCAAAATTCAAAAACGCGTTTGGTGGCATTAGATCATATTACAAGAGTTGCGGCAAGTAAAGATTTCTTCGGATTAAGTAATACGCCAAGAACAGCAATTACTCTTGGAGTCAAGAAAATCATGGAAGCCAAACAAGTTATTCTTTTGGCATGGGGAGAAGGAAAAGCCAATATTGTAAAAAAATCGGTAGAAGATGAAGTTACGAATCGTGTACCAGCTTCGTTTTTGCAGGAACACAATAATGCCGTTTTTGTTTTAGATAAAGAAGCATCTTCCAAACTAACCAGAATCAACAAACCTTGGCTGGTAGAAAAAGTGACGTGGACAGATAAGCTTAGCCGTAAAGCGGTTTTAGGATTAGCACTTCAGCTTAAAAAACCAATTTTAATGCTGACAGATGCTGATTATATCGAACACGGAATGAGCGATTTATTGGCAGATTCAGGTCCGGCATACGACATCAACATTAAAATATTCAATAAGTTACAAAATACAATTACAGGCTGGCCAGGCGGAAAACCAAATGCTGATGATTCAAACAGACCAGAAAGAGCGGAGCCTGCTAAAAAACGTGTCTTGATTTTTAGTCCACATCCTGATGATGATATTATTAGTATGGGAGGAACTTTCATGCGTTTGCAGGAACAAGGACATGAAGTACATGTTGCGTATCAGACCTCCGGTAACATCGCTGTTGCGGATGATGAAGCGTTGCGTTTTGCAAGATTCGTAATTGATTATAATGAGAAATTCGGAATCAAAAGCGCCGAAGCCGATAACATTTACCAAAAAGCACAAACCTTTTTAGAAAATAAAAAGAACAGTGAAATTGATATTCCTGAAGTTCGTTACATCAAAGGTTTGATCAGAAAAGGGGAGGCGAGAGCGACAAGTCATTTTGTTGGATTGAGCGATGATCAGATTCATTTTATGGAATTACCGTTTTATGAAACCGGAACAATTGAGAAGAAACCAATTGGACCAGAAGATATTCAGTTAACAGTTGATTTAATTGAAAAGATAAAACCACACCAAATATATGCTGCCGGAGATTTAGCAGATCCACACGGAACGCACAAAGTTTGTCTGGATGCTATTTTTGAAGCTGTAAAAGTCTTAAAGCCAAAATCGTTTATGGATGACTGCTGGTTATGGTTATACAGAGGGGCTTGGCAGGAATGGGGAATTGACGAAGTCGAAATGGCTGTACCAATGAGCCCCGATCAGGTTTTAGCAAAACGTCACGGAATTTTCAAACACCAATCTCAAAAAGACGGGGTTGTTTTTCAAGGAACCGACGCCAGAGAATTTTGGCAAAGAGCAGAAGACAGAAACGCAGAAACTGCTGATTTGTACCAACAATTAGGTTTGGCAACGTATGCAGCAATGGAAGCTTTCGTGAGATGGCATTACTAAGTTGCTAAGGTTCTGAGATGCTAAGATTCTAAGTTTTGCCACTAATTGCACTAATTTTCACTAATTAAATTTGTGCTAATTTGTGGAATTCGTGGCGGAAAATACACACCGATCAGAAAATCAATTTAATTTCTTAATCTGTGGCAAAAAGTAAAAATTAATAATAGCTTTGCAGGTAGAAGCAAGAAGAAAGAATTAGTCTATATTCTTTTCTCTTGCTTCTTTTTTCTTTAAACTATGGAACAAGACAAAAAACTTCTCATAAAATTAGCCCACACCAAAATGCCTTTCGGAAAATACGAAGGACGTTTTTTAATCGATTTACCAGAATATTATGTGGTTTGGTACCATAATAAAGGTTTTCCTAAAGGAGAATTAGGCCAGCAATTACAGCTTATTTACGAGCTAAAATTAAACGGATTGGAAGAATTAATCAGAAATATTAAGGAACAATATCCAAAACCAAATTAAATAGTAAGAAAAATCTTTTGTTATTTAAATTTTTTGTATATATTTGAAGTACAAAATATTATAATTTTTAAAAACAAAGTGATACCACAGAATTCCAGACTGAATTTATTAATGTGTACAAGTCAGTGTTTTTGAATTTAATATTTGAAAGATAAAAAATATTATAATTTTTGAAAACAAATTGGCACCACAGAATTCAAGACTGAATTTATAAATGTGTACAAGTCGATGTTTTAAAATTATAATATTTTTTTTTGCCAAAAAAATAACTATAACTGATAATGTAAGACATTAGTAAATTAACTTTTTCAATTATTAGAAAACAGTAATTAAGTTCGATTTAAAGACATTCTTCAAAAAAAATCCTAATAAATCCTTAAAATTATCGATTACAAAACCAAGTAATCGTTCTGTTTAAAAATTTGCAAATTATCTCAATCTCTAATTGATAAATTGTCTAATTAAATTTGTACTTTTGCCAAGTTTTTTACACAACTACAATACAAACAACAACAGAATGAATCAAACAAAATATATTTTTGTTACAGGCGGTGTGACTTCTTCTTTAGGAAAAGGAATTATCGCGGCATCTTTAGCAAAATTGTTACAAGGAAGAGGATATCGTACAACTATTCAAAAATTTGATCCGTACATCAATGTTGATCCGGGAACATTGAATCCTTATGAACACGGAGAATGTTACGTTACAGATGATGGTGCAGAAACAGATTTGGATTTAGGTCACTACGAGCGTTTTTTGAATGTTCCGACTTCTCAAGCCAATAATGTTACTACAGGAAGAGTTTATCTTTCGGTTATTGAGAAAGAAAGAAGGGGAGAATTTTTAGGAAAAACGGTTCAGGTTGTTCCTCATATTACAAACGAAATCAAAGACAGAATGCAGTTGCTTGGTAAATCGGGCGATTATGATATTGTAATTACTGAAATTGGTGGAACTGTTGGTGATATTGAGTCATTACCTTATATAGAGTCTGTTCGTCAGTTGGTTTGGGAGTTGGGAGAAAATAATGGAATTGTTATTCATTTAACTTTGGTTCCATTTTTGGCTGCTGCAGGTGAGTTAAAAACAAAACCTACACAGCACTCTGTAAAAACGTTGATGGAAAGTGGTATCAAAGCTGATATTTTAGTTTGCAGAACAGAGCATGAACTTTCTGATGAGTTGCGTAATAAGCTGGCATTATTTTGTAATGTAAAAAGAGAAGCTGTAATTCAATCTATTGATGCTTCTACAATATATGAAGTTCCAAATTTAATGCTTGAAGAAGGATTAGATGTTGTAGCTTTAAAGAAATTAGATTTGCCTAAAAAAGCGTCTCCGGATTTAAAAAACTGGAATACTTTTTTACGCAGATTAAAAAATCCAAAACATACTGTAAATATTGGTTTGATTGGAAAGTATGTAGAAATGCAGGATTGCTACAAATCTATTTTAGAGGCGTTTATTCATGCTGGAGCTTCAAATGAAACGAAAGTAAACGTAATTTCTATACATTCAGAACATATTACCAGCGATAATATTGAAGAAAAATTAGGACCTCTTGATGGTGTTTTAGTAGCACCTGGTTTTGGTGAAAGAGGTATCGAAGGAAAAATTGAAGCAGTTCGTTTTGCACGTGAAAATAATATTCCGTTTTTTGGAATTTGTTTGGGAATGCAAATGTCTGTTATCGAATATTCAAGAAATATTTTAGGTTACAAAGAAGCGAATTCTACTGAGATGAATGACAAAACGAAACATCCAGTTGTGAATTTGATGGAAGAGCAAAAAACAATTACTGATAAAGGCGGAACTATGCGTCTTGGGGCTTGGAAATGTGATATCAAACCAAACTCATTGGCACATAAAATTTATGGTGAAAAGACTATTTCAGAACGTCACCGTCACCGTTATGAGTATAACAATAAATATAAAGATGAGTTGCAGAAAGCTGGTTTAATTGCTTCTGGAGTGAATCCTGATACTGGTTTAGTTGAAATTATAGAATTAGAAAATCATCCGTTTTTCATCGGAGTACAATACCACCCGGAATACAAAAGTACAGTGGCAAACCCACATCCAATTTTCGTAAACTTTGTGGCTGCTGCAGTCAATGCACATAAAAAATAATAATTAATTCTAAAAGGTGTAACTTTTGAGTTAAACTCATTACTAATAGCCTTAAATGAATAACTTTTTTAAATTATAATGGAAGAAAAAAAATTTGATCTTAATTCAATCATTGGTTTTGTATTGATATTTGGAATTTTGATTTGGATAATGTACCAAAATCAACCTTCTGATAAAGAAATTGCTGCTGAAAAAGCCAAGAAAGAATTAGTTGCCACACAAGAAGCTCAGGCTAAAGCTGACAAAACTAAAACCGCTGTTTTGCCGGTTGCTGCTGCAACTCCTGGTGATACAGTTCAATTGGCACAATTGCAAAAAACTTTAGGTGGTTTCGCTTATTCTGCTACGCTTCCTTCTGCAAAAGAGTCTTTTACAACCATCGAAAACGAAAAGATGATACTAAAAATCGCCAATAAAGGTGGTTATATAGTTGAAGCAACTCTTAAAGAATTTGAAAGATTTGAAAAAGGTTCAAAGCAATTAGTTGAATTGATTAAAGACAATAATGCTAATTTAAATATACAATTACAAACAACTGATAACAGAACTTTAAATTCTAAAGATTTATTTTTTGAGCCAACACTAACTAAAATTGGTGCTGATCAGGTTTTGACAATGCGTTTGAAAGCAGGAGCTAACGAATTTTTAGAATATAAATATATTTTAAAACCAAACGATTATTTAGTTGGTTTTGATATTCGTTCTCAGGGATTGAATAAAGTTTTAAATGCTGCCAAACCATTAGATTTACAATGGGATTTAAAAACTTACAGAAATGAAAAAAGTGTTTCTATCGAAAAACGTTTTGCTGAAATCCAATACGAATACGATGATGAAAAGTACAATTATGTAAGTCCTAATGGAGTAGGTAAAGAAGAAACACCTGAAAAAGTAAGTTATGTAGCTTTTAAACAACATTTTTTTACGACTATTTTATCTACTGATAAACCATTTGAAAAATCTAAATTACAATCAGATGATTTAGTTAAAGACGAAAAAATAGATACTGCCTTTATCAAACAATTTAGAGCGACTCTTCCTCTGGCTTTTTCAAATGGAGAGATTGACTACAAAATGAGTTGGTATTTTGGACCAGCTGATTATAAAACTTTAAAATCTTACGATAAAAATTTCGAAAAAATTATTCCATTAGGTTGGGGAATTTTCGGATGGATTAATAGATGGGTATTTATTCCGTTATTCGGATTCCTAAGTTCTTATATTGCTTACGGAATTGCGATTATCATATTTACAATTATTATTAAATTGGCCATGTCGCCAATTACATATAAATCATTCCTGTCTCAGGCTAAAATGAAAGTTTTACGTCCGGAGATTACAGAATTGGGGGAAAAATTCAAAAAAGACCCAATGAAAAAACAACAGGAAACAATGAAGTTGTACAACAAAGCAGGAGTAAACCCAATGGCAGGATGTATTCCGGCCTTGATTCAGCTTCCGTTTATGTATGCATCATTCCAGTTCTTCCCGTCAGCTTTTGAGTTAAGACAAAAAAGTTTCCTTTGGGCAAATGATTTATCTTCATTTGATGCTATTGTAAAATTACCTTTCCACATTCCTTTATATGGAGATCATATCAGTTTGTTCCCAATTTTGGCAGCAATTGCAATTTTCTTCTATATGAAAATGACGTCTGGAGATCAGCAAATGGCAGCGCCTCAGCAAGAAGGTATGCCGGATATGGCAAAAATGATGAAAATAATGATTTATGTTTCGCCATTAATGATGTTAATTTTCTTCAATAGTTACGGTGCAGGTTTGAGTTTGTATAACTTTATCTCCAACTTAATTACAATCGGAATCATGTTTGTAATTAAAAACTATATTGTTGATACAGATAAAATTCACGCTCAAATTCAGGAGAACAAATTGAAAGAGCCTAAAAAGCCAAGTAAATTTCAACAGCGTCTTCAGGATGTGATGGAGCAGCAAGAAGCTGCAAAAGCGCAGAATAAAAAGAAATAACAAATAAAAAAATCTCGATTTATCGGGATTTTTTTATACCCAATATAATTTATACAAGACAATTTCGTTTAAGTTTAAAATTGAAAATATATGATTTTAAAAAGACTATTATTTGGATTAGCATTACTAAATGTACTTTTTATAAACGCTCAGGCTGACATTAATAAACTCGATGCCAACGGTAAAAAAGATGGTTTGTGGAAAGGAACTTACGAAGTTTCAAAACGTCCTCGCTACGAAGGAACTTTTAGTCACGGAAAAGAAACCGGAATATTTAAATTTTTTGATGATACTAAAAAAGGCGATGTGATTGCAACTCGTGATTTTAGTGCCAATGACGGAAGTGCTTATAATATTTTTTATGATCAGAATAAAAATAAGGTAAGTGAAGGTAAAGTGATAGGCAAAAATTACGAGGGAGAATGGAAATATTACCATAAAGCCTCTAAAATTGTAATGGCAATCGAAAATTACAAAAACGGAAAGCTGGAAGGTGCAAGAACGGTTTTTTATCCAAATGAAAAAGTTGCCGAAGAAATGACGTATGTAAACGGAAAGAAAGAAGGCATTTATAAAAAATGGGGACAAAACGGAATCATTTTAGAGCAGACAACCTATAAAAATAACGAATATAATGGAGATGCTGTTTTTTATGATTCTGATGGGGTTGTAGCATCTAAAGGAAAATTTTTGAACGGAAAGAAGGTCGGAATGTGGCAATTTTACTTTAAAGGAAAATTAACCAAAGAGGTAAATATGAGTGATCCGAAAAGCAGTTATAAAGCTGATTCAAAACCTAAAATGGAATAGATATTTGTCCGCTTTGAGCGGACTTTTTTTTGCCACGAATTTGCTTCGCCTGTTCGCTTCGCTTGAGTCACGAATTTTCGCTAATTTTTTTCTCAAACTTGAACCAAGTAGAATAATTCGGGAAATTCGTGAAATTCATGGCAACTTTTTATCTAAATTTGATTAGCTAAATAATTTAATTAAATGGATTTAAACGAGCTTTCAGGAAGATTTTTATTGCTGTTTTTTTCAATTCTGATTTTGTATTTTTTCTCAAACAGAAAAGATAATGAAACCATAAATCCGTTGATGGTTATTGTTGGGCTTTGTACTTTTTCACTTTGTTATGTATTTACAAAAATTGAGATTGGAGTAGGCATTGGGTTTGGTCTATTTGCCATTTTTTCAATTCTGAGATTCCGTACACAATCTTTTACGGTCAATGCAATTATCTTTCTTTTTGCCACAATTACGCTTTCAATTTTAGATATTTTATATCCTTATGAAAAAATAGAAGTTTTGCTCTTTTTTCAAATTATGATAATCGGATTTTATGTAATTGCTTCTATCATTGTCAACAAAAAAGCCTCTAAATATTTGAATACAATTAATGTCAAAATTGCATTAGACGCTAATTTTTCTTTAGATAACAGCAGCATTAGAAAGTCTATTCAGGAAAAAATCGACATTGAAAATTTCGACTTTAAAATTATTACTGTTAACACTATTTCAAACGAAATTGATCTTTTGGTTTTATATTAATTATCCCGTCGGATGTGTAATACAATAAAATTTAATTAAACACATAGAAACATAGATTAATGATTTTGTAAAAAGAAGTCAAAAAGAAACTCGTTTCTCACACATAGCTATGTTTGTTAATGCTAGTGAAACGCCTTTTTTGAGTTCAATAATTCTATGTTTCTATGTGTTAAAAATAATTACACTCAACGAGTAAATTATTCATTAAAAGGTCTCACTTGTTTGATGTACAAATCTCTGTTTTTACCAACAATTTTAAATTCAATATCGATGGGATGAAATTGGTTTTTTCTCCAGTAAAGGTACATTTTAGTTTCGATTTTTTTACTAACCAGGAACAAATTACTTATTTCTTTCCTATTCAATAAAGGCTCGTTGTTGTTGAGATTGGAGTTTGAAGTATAATCTACATCAAAGTCGCTTTCTGTTTTGCCTTCATTAAAATGATAAACTATAAACTGTTCGCAAACTTCGCCTTTTTCTGGTTTTACAACTGAGTTTTCTCCTTTCTGAACATTTACTGTAATTCCCGAAAAATTCTCCCTGAATATGTTCTTTGTTATTACGACTCCATTTGCCAATTCATCCGGAAAAGAACGATGTACTAAAACCCCCATAGCAACATTTTGCTGATCAATACCAAAAAGTTCTCTTTCTGTAAATGAACTTTCATTCCAGGCGCTTGCCCAAACTTGTTTAATGGCTTTTTCAAAAGTTTTGATACTGTCACCTAATATTCCGGTTTTAGAATCGTAAAGTCCGGCGCCATTAAAATCATCCATATCTTCGGCATTGGTTGAAGATCTGAATCGGAAGTTTTTGAAGGCTGCATTTTTAAAAGTCTGATTTAGTTTTGTTATTAATTGAGGATCAATTGGTTCTTTCTTAATAGCATCACGTATTTTCTTTAAGTGCTTGTTAATCCAAACAGTTGAATCTTTGTGGGGATAATTTAAAAGCTCCGTGATTAAAGGAGAAATTGATTTCTTTTGAATGTGTTTGGTGTAAAAATAAAACGGAATCGCGTGAGCATCTTCAGGCGTTTTAAAAGATGTCTCTTTTGCAATGGCAATTAAATACGCCATATTTTGCGCTTTAGAACCAATATAATTTACTCCTTTTTTAGGAATTGTTGCTAAGTTGACTAATTCAGTAACACTATTATCGATAATTAATTTTTTCTTTTTCTTAATAACTTTTTGTATTATTTTTTTATCGGTTTCTTTGATGTAAAAGGTGTCAACAGCAATTTTTAATTCTACTTTTTTAGAAAGTAATCTTTTGATATTCGAATCTTTAAAGACATTCGTATAGGCCATAATCGGAATTTTTCTGTTTTTTCCCAACAACACCAAATGGCTTAACGGAGTTTGTAACTCATTTACAATAATACCGCGAACATTTGGCAGAATATCCGGTGTTCCATCCAGAATAATAATTTCATCAGGATTGGGTTTTGTGCTTTCTAATTCCTTGATTTTATATTGTTTTAGAATACCAATATTTTTCCCCGGAACTACTTCCTGATAACTCAATTCATTAAAAATATAGTCTGATTTTACACAGGGGATTTTAAATTTATTTTGTTGAAACCATTCAATTTGTTCCGGATTGTTGAGATAAAACTTTAAATCTTTGCCAATGAAAGTTGAGCTTACAATTAAATGATAGAAACGTTCCAGCAATGTAATTGGCATATGATCTGAAGCTGCCAATTCAAAAATCCATTTATCAGAACCTTTAATGTGATTCAGATTTCCCAATAAAAACTCCCGGCTTTTTTCGGTATCACTATAATTATTGTTATTAAAAACATCAAGGTCTTTACTGTAACCCAAATAGTTGGTTACAAAATCAAAATGCAGACGAATGAGAGTACTGTTGAAATAATACATCTTTTGTCTTTTCAAATCGTAAATTACTTTTACCGATTCAATATTCGAAAATTTATCTGATAGCGGTTTGCCTTTAAATGCTTTGTACTCTGCATAATTTTGCAAGGAAGCACGATAACTTTGCGCATTTAAAGTGGTTAAAATGATAAAGAAAATAAAGGTGTAAAACTGTTTTGGCATGACATTTTAGTTGATGATTAAAAGTAATTAAAAAAAGCAATAAGTTTTATCTACCTCTGCATTATATAAACTAATTAAAACCAATATAATTTTCTAAAATATGACTTACCTTTGCACCCTTATAAAATTATAAAGGAGTTAAAATGAAACGTGTAGTTGTTGGTCTTTCTGGTGGAGTAGATTCTAGTGTTGCGGCTTATTTATTGCAGCAGCAAGGTTACGAAGTTATCGGTCTTTTTATGAAAAACTGGCACGATGATTCGGTTACTATTTCAAACGAATGTCCTTGGTTAGAAGACAGTAATGATGCTTTATTAGTTGCTGAAAAACTAGGAATACCGTTTCAAACTGTAGATTTGAGCGAAGAATACAAAGAAAAAATCGTTGATTATATGTTCAACGAATATGAAAAAGGAAGAACTCCAAATCCTGACGTGCTTTGTAATCGTGAGATCAAATTTGATGTTTTCATGAAAATTGCCTTAAGTCTTGGTGCCGATTATGTAGCAACGGGACATTATTGTCAAAAAAATGAAATTGAAGTTGATGGAAAACCGGTTTACCAATTAATTGCCGGAGCAGACAATAACAAAGATCAATCGTATTTTTTATGCCAGTTATCGCAAGATCAATTAGCAAAATCGTTGTTTCCAATTGGCGCTTTAACAAAACCGGAAGTACGTGAAATTGCTGCTGAAATGGAATTGGTAACTGCCGAAAAAAAGGATTCTCAAGGTTTATGTTTTATTGGAAAAGTACGTCTACCGGAATTTTTGCAGCAAAAATTGCAGCCAAAAGAAGGAAAGATTGTTCAAATTGATAAAAATGATCCGATTTACAATCTGGAAATACCGGCTGGATTATCTTTAGAAGAAGAATTAAAATTAGAAGCTCAAAAAAGAGCATACCTTCCTACAATGGGAAAAGTGATGGGAAAACATCAGGGAGCCCATTATTTTACAAATGGACAAAGAAAGGGGCTTAATGTTGGCGGAACAACAGATCCATTATTTGTTATTGCGACAGATGTTGATACCAATACGATTTATACAGGTTTAACAAGCAATCATCCGGGCTTGTTTAAAAAAGCTTTATTTGTTGGAGATTCTGAAGTACACTGGGTTCGTGAAGATTTAAAATTGGAAAAAGGGGAAACGATGGAAGTGATGGCGAGAATTCGCTATCGTCAGCCTTTGCAAAAAGCTGTTTTGCACCAATTTGAAGATGGAATGTACGTTCAATTTGAAGAACCTCAGTCTGCCATTACAGAAGGTCAGTTTGTAGCCTGGTATTTAGAAAATGAATTAGTTGGTTCGGGAGTAATTTCTTAGCTTTATACTTTTTTACAAAGGTTTAGCCTTTAAAAAAGTAAACTATGAGATACAACTTTACATTTCTTTTATTACTTCTTTCGATCACGGTATTTTCACAACAGGAAGCTTGGGTGTATTTCAATGCAAAACCCAATGCTCAATTGTTCTTTAATAATCCGTTGACAGAACTTTCTCAAAAAGCTTTAGATCGAAGAACAAATCAAAACATAGCGTTGGATTTTACAGACGCACCTGTAGAAACTTCCTTTATCGACCAAATTAAGGTAAGTACAGGAATAACTGTAATGGCGCAGTCGAAATGGTTGAATGCGCTTCATATTCGTGGTACACAGACAGATATTAATGCTTTAAAATCATTTTCTTTTGTTCAAAAAGTAGATTTTGCAGATAAAACTTTAAATACAACATCAAAAAAAGTATCAGAAACCAATACAAGTCAAACGCTGAATAAGCTCGAAACTGCTATTGATTATGCTTACGGTAATTCTGCCAGTCAGATTCAGATGCTCAACGGACAAATTTTGCATCAGCAGAATTTTACAGGAGAAGGAAAAATTATAGCCGTTTTAGATGCAGGATTTCCGGGCGTTAATACAGCCCAGCCATTTGAAAATCTTAGAAATAATAATCGCATTTTGGGCGGTTACGATTTTACCACCAGAAATGCTAATTTCTACACAGGGGGCAGTCATGGAACTTTGGTTCTTTCTACTATGGGCGGTTACAAAGAAAATGCTTTGATAGGAACTGCTCCAAATGCTTCATATTATCTTTTTATTACAGAAATTGATGCTCTGGAAAATCCTCTGGAAGAATCACTTTGGGTAGAAGCCGCTGAAAGAGCAGACGCTTTAGGGGTTGATATTATTACTTCGTCATTAGGTTATTTTGGTGAGCGTGACGAAGCAAGGTACAATCATACTTATAGTGATATGAACGGAATAACCAATTTTATTTCGCGTGGTGCAGAAATAGCGTTTAGTAAAGGGATAGTAGTTTTGGCTTCTGCCGGAAATGAGGGAGCCAAGGCTGAGCCACATATTGGTTCTCCGGCTGATGCAGTTTCGGTATTAGCAATCGGATCGGTTATGGCTTCTAAAGTAAGATCGAGTTTTAGTTCTATCGGGCCAAGTTACGATGGTAGAATAAAACCGGATATTATGGCGCAAGGAACTGCTTCGGTAGTTGCTAACGTAAATGGAACTATAGGAACATCAAACGGAACTTCGTTTTCATGCCCGATTATGGCGGGAATGGTAGCTTGTTTATGGCAGGCTTTTCCAGCTAAAACCAATAAGGAAATCAGACAAATGATTCTGGAATCATCAAGCCAATATACGACTCCGGATAATAATTACGGATATGGAATCCCTAATTTTGGATCGACTTTAGGAGTAGAAAAGTTTCAAACAGCTACTTCTTTTTCAGTGTTTCCCAATCCGGCAAAAACGGATATTTCTTTTTCTTTTTCAGAACAAAATAGTAAAGCTTCGATTGTAATTTATTCTGTTTTAGGACAAAAACTTATTGAAACAGAAATAACAAACGAAAATCCAACTGTTTCTGTTCAGCCTTTAAAAAGCGGACTTTATTTTTATACTTTTGATGCCGAAGGTTTACATAAAACCGGAAAGATTATCAAGCAATAATAATTTTTGAATGAATAAAATTACGCAACTTTTCAATATAAAATATCCAATAATTCAGGGAGGAATGATTTGGGCAAGCGGTTATAAATTAGCCTCTGCCGTGAGTAATTCTGGCGGTTTAGGACTAATTGGTGCCGGATCCATGTATCCTGAAGTTTTAAGGGAACATATTCAGAAATGCAAAAAAGCTACGAATAAACCTTTTGGAGTTAATATTCCGATGTTGTACCCAAACATCGAAGAAATCATGAATATTATTGTAGAAGAAGACGTAAAAATCGTTTTTAATTCTGCGGGAAATCCTAAAACGTGGACTTCTTTTTTGAAAGAAAAAGGAATTACAGTTGTTCATGTTGTAAGCAGCAGTATTTTTGCTCTTAAAGCACAAGATGCAGGAGTAGATGCTATTGTAGCAGAAGGTTTTGAAGCAGGCGGTCATAATGGTCGTGACGAAACTACAACTTTGACGCTGATTCCAATGGTAAAAGAAAAAATCCAGATTCCGATTATCGCGGCGGGTGGAATTGCAACAGGACGCGGAATGCTGGCAGCGATGATTTTAGGGGCAGACGGAGTTCAGGTTGGAAGTCGTTTTGCCGCATCATTAGAATCATCCTCACACAATAATTTCAAACAAAAGATAGTTGATATAAAAGAAGGCGATACTCAATTGACATTGAAAGAATTAGCTCCTGTACGATTGATTAAAAATAAATTTTATCAGGATGTTCAGGATTTATATGAAAAGTGTCCTTCTAAAGAAGATTTAGTTCAGTTATTAGGAAGAGCCAGGGCAAAAAAAGGAATGTTTGAAGGAGATCTTGATGAAGGCGAACTTGAAATTGGACAAGTAGCCGGATTGATTCATGAGATTTTGCCTGTTGAACAAATTATTAAAGAAATGATAGCAGATTTTGAAATTGCCCTTCAGGAAAAGGTTAAATTTGAGTTTTAATTATCTGCAAGAATTATATTATGAAAATTATCCGCACTTATTATATTATATTGTTTTTCTTAGGATTGGGTTTGCAACAAGCTTACAGTCAGGCCTATCAATTTAAAACATCGGGGTTTAGTGTTTTGGAGAAAAATGAAAGAGGAAAATGGGGCGAGTGGTCCAATCTTGATTTGGTAAATCTTTCTGTAATACTCGATACTAATAAACACCGTATTGTAGTTTATTCGCAGGAAATTCAGCTTTTTAGTATTTTAGATTATATCGAAAGAGAAGAAAATGATACTGATATAGTATATTCATTCATGTGTAAAGATAATAACGGAATGGACTGTAAAGTATCTATCATTACCCGTAAAAAACAAGATTATCGCAAGCAATTATATATTAATTACGATGATCGTATTATTGTTTATAATATTTTTAGTGTGTAACTATTGCTGAGTAAATATAAACCCGACAGATGTTTTACATCTGTCGGGTTTATATTATTGAATAAACTTAGTATCTCAGTAACTTAGAACCTTCTCTCAAGAAATATCCTTAACAAACTCATCATACTCGAGATAAAACATTTCAAGAGCATGCATGTTTTCAAAAAAGAAATCGAAAATAGCATCCCAATTATTGCGATTGCTAAAACCAACGCTTTGTTTTTCTACCCAAATTCGGCTAATGGTTTTACCGCTTTCAAGCGTATAGTTTTTTTCGAAAACCAAATCTTTTATAAATTCTTCTTCGAGAATATTTTTTAAAGCTTCTATTTTTTCGAAATAAGCAATTCGCTTTTCGTCACTTCGATGTTCAATATCAATTAAAACCTGCGCTTTTTTATTATCCACATAAAATTTAAAAGAAAAGTCTTTGATTTTGGTGTCATAAAGTACCCATTTACGTGGATATTTTTCGGCGAAAGCCACCCAAAACTCTCTTTTTAACTTTTGTGATTCTTCTCTACTGTACATTTTTATGGCTTTGATTTGTGAAAACTTGTAGAACCGCGTTTTCTGAACTATATTTATATTTTATTTGAAAGTACAAAAATAAACTTTGAATATGGATTTTCAAGATTTTTTGCAATATGTTCCTAATTTAATTCCAGTTGAACTTCCGGCAGAAGCTGCGCATATAAAAATGGCCCCAAAAGAACGTGCCGACGCGTTAAAAAATCTTGATTTACGAGCTGTAAATCCCAGAATTGCTGCTGTAATGATGCTTTTGTATCCAAAGAACAAAGAAACACATTTGGTTTTGATAGTGAGAAATGCTTATGAAGGAGTTCATTCGTCACAAATCGCATTTCCCGGAGGAAAATATGAGACTTTTGATATTAGTTATGAAGCAACTGCATTGCGGGAAACGCAGGAGGAAGTTGGAATTCTATCTGAAAAGATAGAAATTATAAAGGAATTTTCTCCCATGTACATTCCGCCAAGTAATTTTTTGGTGCATCCTTTTTTAGGAATATCGCACGATGAACTTTCATTTTATCCGGATGTTCGTGAAGTAGCAGATATTATAGAGTTGCCGCTCTCCGTTTTTTTAGACGATGAAATAATTATGGAAGCCACATTGTCAACTTCTTACGGATCTAATATTTTAGTTCCCGCATTCAATATTCAAAATCATATTGTTTGGGGGGCAACAGCCATGATTTTAAGTGAACTTAGAGAGGTTTTGAAAACGAGTTTTGGAGAAAGTTTGTAAAAACACAAAATTAACAATTTGATATTCATAAGAATAACAAAATTTTCCCGAAATTGCTTATTGTTATTGCTAAACGAATAATTTTTGTATGTTTGCGACCTAACAAAAAATAAACACAATACACTGCTATGGGATTGTTTAAACGAAATCCTTTCGGACATATATTATTTATCAAAAAATGGTTAATCCGTATTTTGGGCGCTATGACGCACCGAAGATACAGGGGGTTTAATGATTTGCAGATTGAAGGATCTGAAATAATTAAAACATTGCCTGAGACAAATGTTTTGTTTATATCCAATCACCAAACTTACTTTGCTGATGTTGTAGCGATGTTCCATGTGTTTAATGCAAGTTTAAGCGGACGTCAGGATACAATTAAGAATATTGGTTATTTGTGGCAGCCTAAAATGAATTTGTATTATGTTGCAGCCAAAGAAACTATGCAGGCCGGATTGCTGCCAAGAATTTTAGCATATGTGGGTGCTATTACCGTAGAAAGAACTTGGCGGGCTAAAGGGGTCGATGTAACAGAAAAACGTGATGTAAACCCAAATGATACCGAAAATATTAGAATTGCGCTAGAAGATGGCTGGGTAATTACGTTTCCGCAAGGAACTACAAAATCATTTAAACCTGTTAGAAAAGGTACTGCACATATCATTAAACAACATAAACCAATTGTAATTCCTATAGTAATTGATGGTTTCCGTCGTTCATTTGATAAAAAAGGTTTACGAATGAAAAAGAAAGGAATTTTGCAGTCTTTCATCATCAAAGAACCTCTTGATATTGATTATGAAAATGATACAATCGACGAAATAGTTGAAAAAGTAGAATACGCCATCGAACAGCATCCATCATTTTTAAAAGTTATTCCTGCTGAAGAATTAAAAGTACAGGAAGAATTGAACCAACTGAGAAGATGGGAATACTAATGATTTATTTCAGAGTTTAGATTTTAGATTGAAAAACTTTCGTTTCAGGTTGGAAAACTAGGACTTAGTAGCTAAGTCCCGAGGCTTCGGGATAGCGACTTTAAAAAAAACTTTGAACCTTTGTCACTCTGTACCTTTGGACCTTTTTAAAAATCTATCTTCTTCAACTCTTTATAATTAGCATATAATCTTCGTAATAAAGTTCCGTACAATAATCTGTAGAAACACCAAAATATCCCTAAAAACGCAAGCGTTACAAGAAATAAAATACCAACTGTCATCATCATTGCTTTTCCGTTTGAAGATAATTTATCTCTTAAAAATTCCATTTCGGGATTATATACAAATGCAATAAAAAAGCTGATAATTGAGCTTAAAACAGCCATTCCTAAATTGTACCAAACGTAGTATTGAACCGTTTTTCTGGTTTTTAAAATACTGCTCATCAATAATTTGGTAGAACCTGTTGTTGATATTGTTTTGTAATTTTTGTAAAAAAAGTACACAAATATCAGTACTACTACATAATTGAAATAAGTTAAAAGTTCAAGATAAAATATCATTTCTGCGTGTTTTATCTTAATCAGCATTTCATCTGTACTAAAAAAGAAGTTTGAAACCGTCCAGAATAATATCTCTAAAATACTGATTATCAAAATCCACTTCACGATCGAAGAAGACTTTTTATGAATCATTTTGTAGATTTCATTTTCCGAAATTTGTTCAAAAGAATCCGAGTTCTTTTTCCAGTCTTTTTTTAATAAATCCAGTTCTTTCATAAATAATTTTTAAGGATTTAGTATTTTTTTGAGTTTCCCTTTAATTCTGTTCATTTTCACACGTGCATTCACTTCGCTGATTCCGAGAGTTTCGGCTATTTCTTGATAATCTTTGTCTTCTAAATACATAAAAACTAATGCTTTTTCGATGTCATTAAGTTGATAAACGGCTTTGTACATCAATTTAATTTGTTCTTCCTCTTCATAATTGTAATCAACATCTTTTACAAAATGCTGATGGCTTTCATATTCTACTGTCGATACGGTTCGTTTGGTTTTGCGGTATAAAGTAATGGCGGTATTTAAGGCCACGCGGTACGTCCAGGTCGAAAATTTACTGTCGCCCCTAAATTTTGGATACGCTTTCCAGAGCTGAATTGTTATTTCCTGAAACAAATCTTTATGTGCATCTTCGCCGGCAGTATATAATCTACAAATCTTGTGGATTATATTCTGATTTGCCTGCAATTGCGCAACAAATGATTGTTCTAGGTTTTCGGTCATAAATGTATTAGTAGTTCTGAAATCATTTTTGTTACAACTCGTTTCTTTTTTTTTGCCACAGATTAAAAGATTTTAATGATTTTTTTATCTGTTTTGAACTTTTTTACCAGAGTTTAAAGGCTTCGATGTTAAATCTTTTTTAATCATTTAATCTGTGGCAAAAAACTATAATTTTCGGGTTTTATAATAATTCACCATCAAATCTAAAAATTTACTGTAACTCTCCATACCGTCTTTTTGATTGTTTGATTTCAGGAAATTATCATAAAGAAAATAAAAACCTTCATCGAGAAAAGTATTATACTTTTTGTGAAAATCCTCGCTTTCCTTATAGTTTTTTAAAATTCCGATATGCACAGATTTTTTTAATTGATTAAAAACTTTTTCATTTTTAAATTTCCAAATTCCCAGACAATAATTCAATGTAAAACTATATCCTGCGTATTGGTAGTAAAGATTATCATTTTTAAGAGAAGCCAAAACACCAATAAAATTACATTCATTTTCACTGGCAAACCCAATTTGATGTGCCATTTCGTGAGCTGTAGTTTGAGGAAAATTGTACATTGGTAATAAATCATTAATCTGCGCCTCGTTAGTAAACGGATTTAAATATCCGCCAAATCCCATATATGTCAAAGGTGTACTGAATAATGATTTTTTAACGCTTAAGATTCTATATTTAAAATAAGGATGCTCTTTGGCTAAATTATCATAACCATTTAAAATCATTTGAAATGATTCTTTTTGTGAGTAAGGAAAAACAATTTTTGCAGTGTCATTTTTTGTAATGGTAAACTGAACTTCATTCGTCTTAACTATTAATCTTTTTGTAAAAGCTAAAAATTCAGCATCGCTATATTCTCTTTTGATTTCCATTTTTTCAAAAAGAGGTTCGCGATAATAGTTAAAAGCCCATAATAGATGAAAGAAAAAGTAAAAAACTGAAATTTTACCTAAAATTTTTAAAAGATGGTCTTTCCAATCTGTTTTCCATGTTTTTCGTATTTTCCAAAACCAGCTTATTATAGACAAGAGCAAAATAGCATAGATACAATCGCCGACTGAAAATGGAATTTTACCTAAAAGAGATCTTGAAAAGTGTGAAATTCTAACAAAAAAATTGTTACTGTAAAAGCCTTCAACAAAATCCGGAAAATAGGGAAGGATTTTTAAAAAGATAATTTGAATTAATAGAAATAAAGGAAGGATATATTTTCTTCTCACGATTTTGCTTTTGGTATAAAAATAATAATTAATATAGTTGTTCGCTTTCTTTTTTTGTAAATTTGTTATTTAATAAAAGGGAAAAAAATGACACAAATTACTTTAAATATTCCAGATAACGAATTGTCATTCTTTATGCAATTAATAGAAAAATTTAATTACGAAACCGTAATTAACGAATTTTCTGTAACTGAAGAAATGAAAAATTTATTAGATGAAAGAAGATCGACATCCAAAGTTGAGGATTTTCTTCCGTGGAATGAAGCAAAAAAACAATTGCGTTTTAAATCCGGAAAATGATTTTTGAAGTTGTAATCGAGCCAAGAGCAATTCTTGATATACAAGATGCAATTGATTATTATGAGGCTAAACAGTCCGGATTAGGTGAGTATTTTCACAAGATAATTGATGATCATATAAAAACATTGACAAAAAATCCTTTCTTTCAAATTAGATATAAAGATTATCACGGTTTACCCACTAAAAAATTCCCCTTTATTATCTTTTACTTTATTGATGAAAATTTAAAAACAATTTACGTTATATCTGTTTTTAATACATCATTAAATCCATCCAAATATCCTAAATAATTCTTGTGACGCAGTTTGAGTATTGATTATAATTTGCGTTCATTAGCGTAATTCGTGGCAAAAAAACGAATACAATCCTGCTAAACTTTGTAACTTTGGAACTCTTAATTGTTAAACTTCAAACAAAATATAATGAGTCAGGAAATAAGAAATCTGGAACCGAAAGCACTTTGGAATAAATTTGCAGATTTAAACGCAGTTCCACGTCCGTCTAAGAAAGAAGAGCGTGTGATCGAGTTTATGAAAAACTTTGGAAACAGCTTAGGTTTAGAAACTTTTGAAGACGAAATTCGAAATGTAATCATTAGAAAACCTGCCACGCCGGGAATGGAAAATCGCAAAGCGATTGTAATGCAGGGACATCTTGATATGGTACATCAAAAAAATGCAGATACCGTTTTTGATTTCGATACACAAGGAATTGATATGTATGTTGACGGTGACTGGGTTCGTGCCAGAGGAACAACCCTTGGTGCTGACAATGGGTTAGGAGTAGCGACAATTATGGCAATTTTAGAAAGCAAGGATATTCCGCATCCTGCAATCGAAGCGTTGTTTACAATTGATGAAGAAACAGGAATGACGGGCGCTTTAAATTTAAAAGGCGGAATTCTTCAAGGTCAGATTTTATTGAATTTAGATACCGAAGAAGACGATGAAATTGATATAGGATGTGCGGGTGGAATTGATGTAACGGCTACAAGAACGTATCATGAAGAGGAAGTTCCTGAAGGTTCAGTTGGTCATATTATTACCGTAAAAGGTTTAAATGGAGGACATTCCGGAATGGATATCCATAAAGGTCTTGGTAATGCCAATAAAATTATGAATCGCTTGTTATTTGATGGTTTTGAGAATTTCGGACTGCAGGTTGTTGAGATCAATGGTGGAAGTTTACGAAATGCTATTCCGAGAGAAAGTGTTGCTAAAGTAATTATTTCTGAAATGTTTGATGAAGCCTACATTTTTGATATGCAGGAAATTATAAATGATATTAAAGCTGAATATAAAACGACGGAACCAAACCTTACAATTGAAATCGTAAAATGCGATTTACCAGAGAAAGTAATGGATTTGGGTGTTCAGGAAGGAATCATAAGAGCAATTTATGCCGCTCACAATGGTGTTTACAGAATGAGTCCGGATATGGCTGATTTAGTTGAAACTTCAAATAATATCGCGCGCGTTATTATAAAAGATGGTGAGATTTTAGTTGGATGCTTAACTCGTTCTTCTGTTGAAAGTTCAAAATTTGATTTAGCAAACTCATTGCGTTCTGCTTTTGAATTGGTAGGCTGCGAGGTAGAACTTTCTGGTTCTTATCCAGGCTGGACACCAAATGTAAACTCTGAAATTTTAGATACTTTGGTAGGAATTTATGAGAAACAAAACGGCGAAAAACCAAAAGTTGTAGCTTGTCACGCTGGTTTAGAATGTGGAATTTTAGGAACAAATTATCCTGATATGGATATGATTTCTTTCGGACCAACAATTCACGGTGCCCATTCTCCAGATGAAAGAGCAAGTATTTCATCTGCTCAAAAATATTGGAAATTTGTATTAGAAATTCTTTCGAATATACCGGTAAAATAAAGTTTACAGTCGCAGTTTACAGTATTCAGTTTGACTGAGAACTGTAAACTGTGACTGAATGTTTAAAAGTCTCAGTCTCAGTATTCAGTTTTAAAGAACTGCAAACTGAGACTGTAAACTAAGTTAATCTCTTTTAGGAGAATTTTTCTTTTCTCTTTTTTCTTCTTTCTTTTCTTTAGCCGTTTTCAACGGTTCTTTTTTTGCTGTTTTTTTAGCATCTTGACCTTTTGACATGATATTTTATTTTTGATTTATTAATACTATTGTTTGTCTTTAAATTTTTTTTAATTGTTTTGTTGGTATACTTCAATAGAATCCTTTTTTAGTCTTTCTTTTAGCCACAATTTCATTTTTTGTTGTGTATCTAAATCAATTTTTTTCTTTGTTTGATAAAGGATCACCGGAATAATTTTAGATTTATTTTCTTTGTTTTCAATAGTGTAATTTCCGATTTCAAGAGAAGTTATAGTTGGAAATAATATTTTGACTTCGTCATTAATTTGCTTTGTGTTAAAATGATACTGTGATAATTGGCTTTGTAAACTAGTGATTAAAATATCTTTTTGATCTGCAATATTTTGATTGCTATTAATTTGGTTCATGATATCTCTTCTCAAATTTACAGTATCTTGTCTGATAATCAGTTTTGTGTTAGGTAAATTATAATCAGCGAGCTTTTTGTTGAGACCAATAATTTCGCTGTCATCAAATTTTTTAGCTAAAAAGGCTAATTCAATTCTTTTGGGATTCGTATTGTATCTGATTTTTTTATAGATCAATGGATAGTCATTATTAAGAAATTCATTTTGGATAAAAATTTCTGTTCTTGAAGTATAGCTTTTTTGATTGTATAACTGATATGCAAAATACACACTGGGCACAATCAGAAATAAAATTAAAACAGAAATTCCGTACTTCACTTGCTTTTCATGCTTTATATCAAGTTGTTTTGCGATTGGATATTTTAAATATTTTACAATCATAAAAGTTGCAATGCAAATAAAAACACAATTGATAGTATACAGATACATTGCACCCAAAAAATAAATGAAGTTTCCAAGCGCCAGGCTGTAACCTGCAGTACAAAGCGGAGGCATCAGGGCAGTGGCAATGGCAACGCCTGGAATTGGATTTCCTTTTTCTACACGGGTTACTGCAATTACACCAACTAAGCCACCAAAAAATGCAATTAAAATATCATAAATATTTGGAGATGTTCTTGCTAACAATTCGGATTGTGCTTCTTTAAACGGGCTAAGATAAAAATATATCGTAGAAGTAACCAGGCTTACCAGGGTTGCAATAACAAGATTTTTAATTGATTTTTTTAAAAGCTCAAAATCATACATTCCCAGACCAAAACCTGCTCCAACAATTGGTCCCATTAACGGTGAAATTAACATTGCCCCAATAATTACTGCTGTCGAATTTACATTTAATCCAACTGACGCGATAATAATGGCACAAGCTAAAATCCAAATATTTGAACCTCTAAAAGATACCGAACCCGTAATATTTTCTATTACTGATTTTTTATTTTCCTCACCTTTGTGAAGATCAATAAAATTTAAAATCTTTTGAGTTAAATCTGTCATGGTAGTTAGGAAAGAAGTAATAATGTCTAATTTAATCAAAAAAAAGGGATCTAATGAGAAATTTCAGAGAGAAAGTATCTAAATATTATTTACAGAGAGATGCTATTTTAAAAAGTCTCCATCAATTATTAATAGTTCAACACCTTTTATTGTTATGGAACGATGTGAACTTACATCATCAGAAACTACATAAGTCATTCCTTTTGAAAGTTCAAATTTTTCTCCATTTTCTAATTCGCTTACAAATTCACCTTCCAAACAATGTACAATATGCCCTTTTTGGCACCAATGATCGGCCATATAATTTTCAGAATAAGTAACTTTTCGAATTCGTAAACCTCCTAGTTGTAAGGTTTGCCAATAAGCGGTTCCGGTTTCTCCCGGATGTTCCGTCTTTGTAATTTGTGTCCAGTCAATGGTTTGAAAAGGTATTGCAGTCATAGTTTTTTTGGTTTGATTAATTAATGGTTAATAAAAAATCCTCAGTTACGAATCGTAAATGAGGATTTTGATTTTCTGTTTAAAAGGTAAGATTAATTACGTTTTAATACTTTATATTGCTCATAACAGGCACTAATAGCGTCCATAATTTGTAAATCGTTTGCTGTTTGAATAAAAGAATCAGAATAGTTGCAGCGTTGCAAAATCTCCGGAATTTCATCCTTGCTAACACCTAAAAGCACAGAAACAGTTTCGCGATCGTATTTTGATTCCAAAAGATTTCTAACCGTATCGTCTTTCTTCATTTCCTTTAATTTCTTGAGCTCTTTTCCATTTTTTCCAAAGAAACCATATAACACGTCAGCTGGATTAAAAATAGATCCCAATACTTTTCCAAAAGCATTTGGCGAATATTCTCCAGCTTCATAACCTTGTGTAAGACCTGAAATGCTATAACGATAATTTTCTTTGGTAGGAATTAATTTCGAGTCAACTTCAAGATAACCGGTTAAACTAAAAGGTGCAATGATAACTTCTTCAAGTGCAATCGCTTTTTCGGTAAGCTGAATTCTGGTTACTTTATTTTTTATCCAGTCATTCGTAACTCTAATTCTCAAAGACTGAAAACCTAAAATCGAAAAGTGAATCGTATCATTTGGCTGTACATCAATTTCAAAGTATCCTTTAGCGTCAGATTTTGCGCCACGAACTTTGTTTGTGTTAATGATATTTACGTTAGGAAGAGGTTGTTTACTATTGTCATTGATAATGTATCCTGATACTCTTTGCGGAACATTAGATTCTGTGTCTTGTGCAAAACCAAAAGTTGAGAATAGTGTAAAAAAGAAAACGGCGAAATATTTCATATCCTGATTTAAAGCACTAAAAGTAGTAAATCGGGATTAAATATTTCGCAGTCTTTGAATATAATTATCAGAAAATTAACAAAGCAAGAATTGCTGCTTTTTAGTATTTAAGTAAAAAGAAGTGAGGAGATTTAAATTTTGTTTGAATTGCAAGACTCATCAATTCAGAACAAGGTTTTTGTATAAAAAAATCCCAAATTCCAAGTATTTCTGGAATTTGGGATTTTGTATTTTAAGATATTGACTTATTAGTCTCTTCTTGGTCTTCTTGGTCTTGGTGCATCACCAAAGCTTTCAGAACGTCTTGGAGCTCTGTCTGAACCACCTTCGTTTCTTGGAGCAGAACTTCTAAAACCACCTTCTCTTTTTGGAGCAGATGAGTTTCTGTCGCTTCTAAAACCGCCTCCTTCTCTTGGAGCTGAATTTCTGTCGCTTCTAAAACCTCCGCCACCAGAACCTTCACGTCTTGGGCCGAAACTTCCTCCGCCAGAACCTTCACGTCTTGGACCTCCAGAAGAACGTCCACCACCAGAGCGTCCGTTATGGTCACGTCTTCCGCCACCATCATTTTTAGAAATTTCAACATTAATACGACGTCCTTCTAACTGTACGTTGTTTAATACTTCCATTACTTTATCAGTATGCTCAGGATCAGTATTAAAGAAAGAGAAACCTTCTTTTACATCCACTTTGAAAACGTCATCACGACCTAAGTCTAATGTTTCTTTCAAATAATCCTTAAGAGTCATCCAATCGAAATTATCTCTTGAACCGATGTTCACAAAATAACGAACTGCTCCGTTATTATTGAATTCTCTTGGCTCAGAGTCGTTTCTTTCGCGTCTCTCTCCAGAAGATTGAGCGGAAATATCTCTGTTCTTTTTGTAGTAAGCAATAAAACGGTTAAATTCTACTGAAACCATTTTCTTGATCAGTTCTTCTTTCGATAAACCTTCAAGAACGTTATTGATTGCTGGCAAATAGTTGTCAATTTCGTGATCAACTTCAGTATCTTTAATTTTAGTTGCTAAGTGCAATAATTGAATTTCGCAGATTTCAATTCCTGATGGAATTTGTTTTTCTTCGAATTTTTGTTTGATGATTCTTTCGATAGAAGAAATTTTACGTAATTCACTTTTAGTAACAATTACGATAGAAGTTCCTAATCTTCCAGCTCTACCAGTACGTCCAGAACGGTGATTGTATGTTTCAATTTCGTCAGGAAGTTGGTAATTTACTACGTGAGTAATATTATCAACGTCAATACCACGTGCAGCAACGTCAGTTGCAACAAGCATTTGAATTTGTCTTCCACGGAAAGATTTCATTACACCATCACGTTGCGCCTGAGATAAATCCCCGTGCAATGCAGCAGCGCTGTATCCATCTTCAATTAATTTTTCGGCTACGGCCTGAGTATCTCTTTTAGTACGACAGAAAACCACAGAGAAAATGTCCGGGTTAGCATCGGCGATACGTTTTAGAGCTTCGTAACGATCACGTGCATTTACTAAGTAAAATTCGTGAGAAACTGTTGCAGAACCAGAGTTTTTAGCTCCAACAGTAATTTCAACAGGGTCGCTCATAAATTGTTTTGCAATTCTGGCAACCTCTTGTGGCATAGTTGCAGAGAACAACCATGTACTTTTTTGATCCGGAGTATCTGATAAAATCGAAACGATATCCTCATAAAATCCCATGTTCAACATTTCGTCAGCCTCATCAAGAATACAGTAATCTATATTTTTAATGTTTACTAAACCTCTGTTAATCATGTCTTGCATTCTTCCCGGAGTAGCTACAATAATTTGTGCTCCTCTCTTAATGTCCCTAGCTTGCTCTGTAATACTAGCCCCGCCGTAAACTGCTACCACATTAATACCTTTCTCGTATTTTGCGTAGTTTTTAAGTTCGTTGGTAATCTGTAAACAAAGTTCTCGTGTTGGCGATAAAACTAATGCTTGTGTATTTCTGTTGTCAGCATCAATTTTTTGAATTAGCGGAAAACCGAAAGCTGCCGTTTTCCCTGTCCCTGTCTGAGCCAACGCAACCATATCTGTATCTTTTTCCAATAATAGGGGAATCGCTTTCTCCTGTACTTCTGACGGATTCTCAAATCCTAGATCTAAAATCGCCTTCAGTAACGATTCATTCAATCCTAATTGTTCAAATTTATTCATATATATTTTTAAAATAGGGTGCAAAATTACTGTTAATATTTCACATAAACTAATGCATTTTTAAGAATTATGCATTTGTTATGATTTGATTATCAAAAAGTTATGTTTGTCGTAATATCAGTTCGATCATGCAATGAATAATTTTACGTCTAATAATATAAATTCTGCCCTTTAAAATGTTGTATTTAAAACAATTATTTTGTGGAGTTCAGAAAATCAATTAGTTGCTGAGTTGCTTTCGCACGATGACTGATTTTATTCTTTATATACGAAGATAATGCTGCAAAAGTTTCATCATAATTTTCGGGCTGAAATATTGGGTCATATCCAAAACCATGATTTCCAGATTTATCTAAAGTAATTTCTCCACTTGCAATTCCGGTAAATAAATGTTGTTCTCCTTTGATATTTAATGCAATGACGGTCTTGAACTGGGCACTACGATCTGATTTATCCGCCAAAGCATTCAAAAGTTTATTCATATTATCGTCAGCATTTCGCTGTTCGCCGGCATACCGTGCAGAATAAACGCCAGGTTCTCTGTTTAAAGCCGTAACTTCTAAACCCGTATCATCTGCAAAACAATCGTAACCATATTTTTCTGTTACATAATTCGCTTTCAAAATAGCATTTCCTTCAATAGTATCAGCCGTTTCAGGAATTTCTTCATGACAGCCAATATCCTCTAAGCTTAATAATTGTATCGATCCGTTTAGGATACTTTGAATTTCCTTGATTTTATTTAGATTGTTTGAAGCGAAAACCAGTTGCATATTATAAAGTTTAAGTATGAGTAATTTGAAACACAAATTTAGAATTCTTATATTTGATAGTTGCCTAAAAAATAAAAATAAATGCAGATATCCGCGCTTTATAAAAAAATAACACCTTTTGTTAAACCGTATCGAAAAATGGTAATTGCTACTTTACTGCTTACTTTTTTAGGTTCATTTGCCGCACAGGTAAATGCTTTAATATTAAAATACACAGTTGATTCTATCAATAAATTGATGGTAGCACATGAACCTTTGTCCAAGGGGTTTCATTTATTAGAGATTATTAGTATTGTATTGCTTACTAAAGAGTTGGTTTATTCGATAGTGCAGTTTGGACAGAAATTTTATGGAGAAAAACTGCGAATTTTTATAACCCGTGATATTTCTCAGTCAATAGTCGAAAAAATTCTGACTTACAGAATGGAGTTTTATACTTCGAATGAAAATGAAAGCGGAAAACTTCAAACCAGAATAGATTTAGGAATCAGCAGTTTGACGAGATTGGTTCAGAATTTTTTTATTGATATTTTGCCCTTATTTGCAAATGCTTTTGTTGCATTGATATTGATGTTTTATGCCAATGTTTACGTTGGTTTGGTAAGCTTATGTATCATTCCGATTTATTTTTATGTGAGCCAATTGCAAGCCAGTAAATTAAGCGGTTTTAGAAGGAGAATGCGTAATTATCGTGAAACTAAGAATAACGGAATTATAAGTTTAATTGAATCTATAACGGTTATTAAATCTTTTGTTCGTGAACCAATGGAAGCCGATCGTCATAAGAATATTCAATTTGAAATGACCGAAAATCAATTGGCGACCAGAAAAACGAGTTTCATTTTTGAAAGTATAAAAGGCTTTATTGAACAAATAGGAGTTGTTATTATCATTATTCTGACGGCTTATTTTGTTTTGAATAATACGATGACAATTGGCGCGATTATGTTTCATATCATGTTGTTTAACAATGTTTCATCTCCAATTAGACAATTACATCGCATTTATGATGAAGTAAATGATGCTTTGATTTATTCAGAAGGTTTCTTTGAAATTTTAGAATCTGATCAGGAAAAAGAAACAAGTGGAGATTATATTCCAGACAAAATTGTTGGACTTATCGAAGTAAAAAATGTAGACTTTGTTTACCCGAACGGGACCAAAGCGCTTTCGAATATTAATTTTACCATTAAACCAAATGAAACCAGCGCATTGGTCGGATTAAGCGGTGCCGGAAAAAGTACTATTATCAATTTGTTAGATAAATTTTATTTGCCGTCAAGCGGAAAAATTTATTTAGATGGAGTTGATTTAAATGATTACGATACTGATTTTCTCCGTAAAAATATTGGATTGGTTTTGCAGAAGAATCATATTTTTAAAGGCACAATTGCTGAAAATATTCTTTATGGAAATCCTGATGCTACAAAATTAGAAATTATTGATGCAGCTAAACAAGCGTACATTCATGAGCAAGTAATGCAATTGCCAAAAGGATATGATTCTGATGCGCATTTGCTTTCAGGCGGACAACAACAGCGAATTGCAATTGCCAGATTATTTTTAAAAAATCCGCCAATTATTTTTCTGGATGAACCTACAGCAAGTTTGGATGCCATTGCAACAGAGCAAATAAAAAAATCTCTCGACGCTATAAAAAAGGACAGAACCGTAATTATTATTTCACATAGCATTTCTCAAATTATTGATGCTTCACATATTATTGTATTAGAAAGAGGAGAATGTGTAGAGCAAGGAACGCACGATGAATTATATGATAATAAAGATGTTTATTATGAAATATTTACAGCGATGGCAAATAGTTTAAATATTGATAAAATTACGCAGACACTTGAATAAGAGAAATACGTATGTGCGCATTTTGTCATCTCGAACGAGGGATCTCCGCAAGAAGCGCCTCATTTAAAATCGCCAATCTTTGTCGAGCTACTTACGGAGATCCCTCGTTCGGGATGACAAAGATTGTAAAACCGAATCTTTGTCAAAGTTTTAAACTTTGACAAAGATGACGACGTACAAAAATCATTTGTACATTTTAGGTACACAAAAATACAAAGCCCAAATAGGTCAGCTTTATTTTATAAATTTATCTAATCAATTAAAAACAAAACTATCTACCCAAAATTATAACCACAATGATTACAAAATCTTTCATTTTTACTGCCTTAATAACCTGTTTATTTTTTATGAATATGGGCTATTCACAAAAAAATAATTCGTTTGATATTAGAAAACAACTCGATTATTGTGCAGTACAAGCATCGAAAACATTAACTATGATTCCAAATGACGGGACTTCGCCAAGAAGTATTCCAACGGGAAGTAAAGATTGGAAATTTGTCGATTATAAAGATTGGACCAGCGGATTCTGGCCCGGAGAATTATGGTATTTGTACGAAGCAACCGGAGACAAAAAATGGGAAAAGGAAGCAGATAAATTCAGTAGATTTTTAACTCCTTTATCTGTAAATAAAGCAAATGATCACGATCTTGGATTTCAAATTTTTAATAGTTTCGGAAATGGTTATCTATTAACGAAAAACGCAGCATACAAAGATATTATCCTGAAAACAGCCGATACTTTGGCGACACTTTTTAATCCAAAAGTAGGAACGATTCAATCCTGGCCACATAATAAAATGGGCGGTCATAATACGATTATTGATAACATGATGAATTTAGAATTGCTTTTTTGGGCATCTAAAAACGGAGGAAATAAAAAGCTTTACGATATTGCAGTCAAACATGCTGAAACTACGATGAACAATCATTTTAGACCAGATTACACTTCTTATCATGTTTTAATTTATGATTATGAAACTGGCAAAAAAATAAAAGGAAGAACAGCGCAAGGTTATAGCGACGATAGTATGTGGGCGAGAGGTCAGGCGTGGGCGATTTATGGTTTTACAATGACTTACAGAGAAACAAAAGATCCTAAATTTCTGGATTTTGCACATAAAGTAGCACGTGTTTATCTGGATAAATTAACAACGGAGGATTTAATTCCGTATTGGGATTTTAATGCGCCTAATATTCCAAACGAGCCAAAAGATGCTTCGGCAGCAGCAATTGTTTCTTCAGCACTTATTGAATTGAGTTCTTATACTAAAGATAAAAAACTAAAAAATGAATATCTTTCAAAATCTAAAAAGATGATTGTTGAACTTTCAGGGCATTATCAAAGTCATGAGGTGAACTCAGCATTTTTATTGCATTCAACCGGACATAAGCCTGCCGGAAGCGAAATAGATTGTTCTATTAATTACGCCGATTATTATTATCTTGAGGCACTTTTAAGACTTCAAAAATTAAAATAAATTAAAGATTATGATGAAGAAAATAAGTCAAATTTCGTTTGCATTTATTTTTGCGTTAATGCTGTTAAGCTGTAAAAACACAAAGCAAAAACTTCAGGAATATGTTGCTACTTATAATAGCACCGCTGCCAGTTTTAAAGCAGAAAATGTAACACTTACAACTGCCAGAGGATATATAAATGACAACAAAATCGAATTGCGTTTTGAAACTAATTTAGAACAAAACGAATCTAATAAAACGGAAAGTATAAAACGATTTTCAGACTTATTGCGAGAGATGCTAAATAAAGATCAAATTCCGAAAGAATTGGTAGATGAAGGTGTGCAATTTGATGTTTATTTTTTGGCTGATGATAATACTGTATTTGTAAAAGAAGTAGTAAACGCTGAGACTATGCCGGAATTAATAAAAAAATAATCAATTTACTTTAAAAATTAAAGCCCTTTAAAAAAAAAATTAAAGGGCTTTTTTGTACCTGTACAAGATTTTTAGTTTTGTAATAATTTATTTATATTCAAGTGGTTATGTTTTTGTTTTTATCAAATTATGTTGCTTTTGTCTGTAAAGTTTGCTATGTTTGAGTTAATATTTAACCATAAAACCAAAAAATTATGAAAAAAATTACTCAAATCGTATTCATCTTAACCTGTGCATTGTTGTTGGTAAGCTGCAAAAATACCAAGCAGAAAATTCAGGAACATGTAAGTAATTATAACACTTCATCTTCTATAAAAGGAGGAAATGTTGTTAGTACCAGTGCTAAAGCATTCTTGAATGATAATAAAATTGAAATAAGAATTGAAACCAATTTAGAAGGAACTGAAGTAAACAAACTAGCTTATAAAGATACTTTTCCTGATTTAATTAAAGACATGATTAAAAACGATCAAATTTCTCCATCGTTAATTGAAGAAGGAGTAAAGTTTGATGTGTACTTTTTATCCTACAATAATATAATTCTGGCTCAGCAATTAGTTGATAAAGAAGAATTGGCAGTTTTAGAAAATGGTTCTGTAGCTGGAAAAGAAACAGCAAAGCTTTGATTTAAATGAATACCAAAAACATAATTTACCAAAAATAAAAAATCCTCTTTTGTTATTTAAAGAGGATTTTTTGTTTCTACTGTTTTCTAACATTGGTTAGAATATCAGGAAAATAAATATCAGAAAGATGTGTGAATTCGTCTCCACGCATAAAAATATTAGGACCAACATCAGCAAAAGATGTTTTGCCGGCTGCAGCTAAAAGTTCATTGGCAGCGTGCAAAGTGTTTTTATGAAAATGATACACACGATCTGATTTGTCGGTGACAACCAAACCTTTCATTAGCATTTTATTTTGAGTTGCAACTCCGGTTGGACATTCGTTATTATGACAACGAAGCGCCTGAATACATCCTAATGAAAACATAAATCCGCGCGCACTATTGCACATATCGGCACCTAGGGCAACAGCATGTAAAATAGAATAACCCGAAATGATTTTTCCGCTGCCAATAATTCTTATTTTATCACGAATATTTAACGCAATAAGCGTTTTATTGACAAAAATCAATGCAGGTTCAAACGGCATTCCAACGCCATCAGCAAATTCTAAAGGAGCTGCTCCTGTACCGCCTTCAGCACCATCAACGGTTATAAAATCAGGATAAATATCTTCGGCAATCATTTCATGGCAAATAGCTTCAAATTCGTTGGTGTTACCAATACACAATTTAAATCCAATTGGTTTTCCGTTTGATAATTCACGTAATTGTGCTATAAAACGAATAAGTCCCTTGCCGTCAGAAAAAGCATGGTGACCGGGAGGAGAAAGAATCATCGTATGCGGTTTAACACCTCTGATTTTGGCAATCTGTTCGGTATTTTTTGCCGCCGGAAGTACACCTCCATGACCTGGTTTTGCGCCCTGAGAAAGTTTAATTTCGATCATTTTTACGTTTGGGAGATTGGCTTTTTCTGAGAATTTTTCAGGACTGAAATTTCCATCATCATCGCGACAGCCAAAATAACCTGTACCAATTTGCCAGGTAATATCGCCACCACCCGCAAGATGAAATTCTGTTAAACCGCCTTCTCCGGTATTTTGGTAGAAGTTTCCTTTTTTGGCACCAATATTAATAGCACGAACCGCATTTTCGCTTAGCGAACCAAAACTCATCGCCGAAACATTAAATAAAGAAGCAAGATAAGGTTGTTTACAATCTTTTCCGCCAACCAATATACGTGGTAATTCTTCATTAACTTTTGCCGGAAAAATAGAATGTTTTATTCCTTCGTAGCTATCATGATTTAAGTTTTGCTGCGTTCCGAAAGGTGTACTTGAATCTATGTTTTTAGCTCTTTGATAAACCAATGAACGCTGGTTTCTTGAAAAGGGTTTTCCGTCTGTAGATCTTTCAATAAAGTATTGTTGAATTTCCGGTGCAATCATTTCAAATAAATATCTGAAATAACCCAAAACAGGAAAGTTTCTTAATATGGCATGTTTTGTTTGAATGGCGTTATAAACACCAACCACTAATAATATTGGTAAAATGATAACAAGTAAAAAACCGCGTTCAGTATAATAATAGGTGACTGCAACAATTAGAAACAATAAGAGTCCGTAGATAAAGAATTTTTTTCTCATGTTTTTAAAAAATTTAAAAGGTAATAAAGTAATAATTAATTGAATCGTAATCTAACATAGACATGTTTGATTCCTTTTTTATCTGATTCTCTTTCATCAATTTCAAGAATATCAGTTAAGGATTTTAGCATTGGCGTAAGCTTAGAAAAGCCATAATTTCTTGGGTCAAATTCCGGTTTTTTCTTCACAATTAAATTTCCAACATCACCCAAAAATGCCCATCCATCATCATCTTCGATATCTTCAATTGTAGCTTCTATAAGCTCAATAGTTTGTTTGTCTATTTTGTGTAATGCTTTTTCGGTAGGTTTTTCAATAGGTTTTTCAACAGGTTTCTTGGCACCTGCTGTAGATTTAAGTTTTTTCTTTTGAATTGCACCATCCAAAACCTCAATATAAATAAACCTGTCGCAGGCAACAATAAAGGAGTTTGGCGTTTTCTTTTCGCCAATACCAATAACTTTCATGCCTGATTCACGCAAACGAATGGCCAAACGAGTAAAATCGCTATCGCTTGAAACAATGCAAAAACCATCCAGTTTTCCTGAATAAAGTAAATCCATTGCGTCGATAATCAATGCAGAATCTGATGAGTTTTTTCCAACCGTATAACTGTATTGCTGGATAGGAGTAATGGCATGTTCGAGTAAAACGCCTTTCCATCCATTTGAGTTTGGTTTGGTCCAGTCTGCATAAATACGCTTGGTAGTTGGCGTGCCAAATTTAGCGATTTCTTCCATCATACCTTTTACGTTACTGTACGGAACGTTGTCGGCATCAATAAGAACAGCTAGTTTTAAGTCTTTTACGTTGTTTAAAGGCATTATTTACAAGTTAGAAAACAAAGGTAAAACTAAAATTGGTTTTTATTTAGACTTGATGATAAATATGTCTTTTGTTACCAATAAATTATTTTGGTTATAAATAAGATTTTTTTTGTAAAAATTAATTAAAGATAAATTTGTCTTTTAATATGGGTTTAAATATATTTGTATAGAATTTAATCAACTTAATATGTTTTCAAAAGCGTGCGAGTACGGCATTCGGGCTTCTATATTTATCGCAACCAAATCATCAGAAGGTATTCGGGTTGGGATAAAAGATGTGTCAAAAGAAATTGATTCTCCAGAACCGTTTACGGCCAAAATAATGCAGATTTTAACCAAAAACGGAATCATAGCTTCTGCAAAAGGAGTGGGCGGAGGATTTGAAGTTTCGAAAGAAGCCGTAAAATCTATCAAATTAATTCAGATTGTTGATGCAATTGATGGAAATACTATATATAAAGGTTGCGGAATCGGATTAAAAGAATGTTCAGAAACACATCCTTGCCCGGTACATAATGAGTTTAAAAAAATACGGGAATTGCTGCTTGCCATGTTAACCAATACAACATTAGAAGAATTGGCTTCTGGAGTTAATTCAGGCGATTTTCATCTTAAAATATTGAACAGAAACGAATAAAAATTTTATAATTTAAATACTTAATAATGAATAAAAAAGTCAAAATTTCAATGCTTGTACTAATGGGATTTTTAGCCATAACTTCTTGTGGAAAAAAAGAAACAGCACCAACTGAAGAATCGACAGAAGTAAATGAAACTACAGAAGGAGAAGGGCAGGCGGCAACAGCGGTAAGCAACGTTTTGGTTGTTGAAGGAAATGATCAAATGCAATTTAATACAAGCGAATTACGAGCAATTGCCGGGAAACCAATAACATTAACTTTAAAGCATGTTGGTAAAATACCAAAAGAAGCCATGGGGCATAATCTGGTTATTTTACAGCAAGGTACAGATGAAGCTGCTTTTGCTGCAAAAGCAATTACAGCAAAAGAAACCGATTATATTCCTGCTTCAGAAAAAGCATCAATTATTGCCCATACTAAATTACTTGGTGGAGGAGAAGAAGATACAATAGAATTTACAATTGATAAAAAAGGGACATATAACTTTTTATGCACTTTTCCTGGGCATTTTGCCATGATGAAAGGTGTTTTAATTGTAGAATAAACATAAAAAAAACTCTAATGTAAATGCATTAGAGTTTTTTTAAACTTAAATAAAAGACGTTTTTATCTTTTATTAAAATTAATTGAAAATCGCAATAACTAATTCAAAAAAAATGGAAAATTTAAAGAATAAAACAGTAGGCTCATTTGTAGCACAGGATTTTAGAACAGCGGCAATTTTTACAAAATATCAAATCGATTTTTGTTGTAAAGGAAACCGAACGATAACGGAAGTTTGTGAAAAACAAGATATTGATGCAGATGTATTAATGCAAAACGTTTTTGATGTACTACAGTCTGAAAACGGAAATACGATAGATTTTAATTCGTGGCCATTAGATTTATTGGTCGATTATATTGAAAAAACGCACCATCGTTATGTTGAAGATAAAACAACTATTTTGACGCAGTTTTTAGATAAATTATGTAAAGTTCATGGCGAGGGACATCCGGAATTATTTAGAATTAATGAGCTATTTACCGCCGGCGCTGGAGAATTGTCGCAACATATGAAAAAGGAAGAGTTAATGTTATTTCCTTTTATTAAACGAATGGTAAAAACGAAAGAATCTAGCGGAGTTTTAACACAGCCATCTTTTGGAACAGTTTCAAATCCTATTGCAATGATGATGCAGGAACATGAGAATGAAGGAGATCGTTTTAGTGAAATTGCAAAACTGACTGATAATTATACGCCGCCGGCTGATGGATGTACAACTTATAAAGTAACATTTGCGATGTTAAAAGAATTTGAAGAAGATTTGCACAAACACATTCATCTTGAAAATAATATCCTGTTTCCTAAAGCTGTAATTCTGGAAGAGGAATTTGCCTAATACTAACTAATTTAGAATTAATGCACCAACTTATTCGACTTATGTTTGGTGCATTTTTATTTGAAAAGAAATGAAAATAGATTTTAAACTGAATTCGCAAAAAAGTTGGATACTTTGTTGTTTTCTCAACTTTCTCATAGCTTCAATTATGGGTTTGCTGTTGCGTTTTTCATACCTTTTTCCTTTAAATGTAAATTATATTTATCTGCTTCATGCACATTCTCATGTTGCCATGTTAGGTTGGACTTACATGATGATTTATATTTTAATCATCCATTTTTTTGTTCCGAATCATAAAAGAGAGAAACCAATTTACAATCAATTGTTCTGGGCGACGGAATGTGTGGTTATCGGAATGATGATTGCTTTTCCTGTTCATGGTTATGGATTGTTTTCAATTATATTTTCGACCACACATATTTTATTAAGTTATGTTTTTTGCTGGCTCGTTTGGAAAGATGCAGCAGCTGATAAAACCTATAATAAAAGACTTTTATTGATCTCGATTCTGTTTATGGTTTTTTCTACTTTTGTAGTCTGGTGTCTTGGTCCGGCAATAAGTACATTGGGCAAACAAAGTGCTTTTTATCAAATTGCAATTCAGTTTTTTCTTCATTTTCAATTTAATGGCTGGTTTTTAGTAGCAGTTTTGGCATTGTTTCTACAACAATTTAAGGGTGAAATCAATCTAAAACATTTTAGAATATTCCAGATTTTGCTACTTATTTCAATCCTGTTAACGGTTGCATTTCCCGTAAGTTGGTTTGTTGATATGAAAATATTAAGATGGATAAATGCGTGTGCTGTTGTGCTCCAGCTTTTGGCTTTTGTTTATTTCTATAAAATGCTAAAAACTCAAATAAAGACTTTTAAAGCCAGTTTAAATTCAGCAACCAAAATGGTTTACGGGTTGGCGTTTAGTTCTTTATTTCTAAAAATAAGCTTGCAATTATTGGTTTTGTTACCTTGTTTTACTGAAACTTTACATCAGATAAGGAATTTTGTAATTGGATTTATCCACTTGACATCATTGGGTGTAATTACCGGTTTTTTGTTCGGAATATTAATTCAGAATAAAATACTTTCAAATCAATCTTACATACTTCGTTTAGGAATGAAGTTTTTTGTTTTGGGATATATTGCAACTGAAATTTTGTTATTTCTTCAGGGATCCTTTTTTTATTTCAACAGAGGAAAACTTCCCAGATATTACGAAAGCATTTTTGCAGCGAGTTGTTTAATTGTATCAGGATTAATTTTGATTGTAACTTCAATTATAAATAAAAAAACAAGAGTTGATTAATAAAATCTTCTCTTGTTTTTGACTAATCAACCTATTTAATTTTTTTAGCTTCTTCGTTTATTATCGTTATGGTTTTATCGTTATTTACTCCTAAACCTTCTTGCTGGTATATTAATTCGCCTTTTGGATTAAAAACGCTTATAATATTGGAATGCGAAAAATCGATTGGCGAAATCTGTTTATAATTTACCGCAAGTACAGCAGCAAATTCGCGTGTGTTTTCTTCAGTAGAACGAAGAAAAATCCAGGGATCCTGATTCATTTTATTTTCTATTGCAAAAGCCTTTAATCTTTGCGGAGTATCGGTTTTAGGATCGATGCTTACTAATATAAGTTTTATGTTTTTTTTAGTTTGTTTGTCGAGTTTTGTTTCAATAGATCTCATGTCTGCCACTAATCTTGGGCAGGCCGCCTTGCACGATGTGTAAATCATTACCATGACAAGAACATTCCCGTTTAAACTTTTTAATTCGATATTTTTTCCATCCTGAGTTGTCCATTCGGAGGGTAAATTATAGATCGATAAATCGTTAATTTCTTTGCTTTTTGGTATCGGTTGGCTTTCTTTTTTTTCAGCATCTTTGCAGCTTTGTAAAGTAAAAAGAAGAATAAAGAACACCAGTATAGTTTTATTCATTTTTTAATAATTTTAGAATTAAAGTCTCGTTGCACCTGCACAGCGAAAACCAAGATTTCGGGTCGAATATTGCGCTTTAAGACTTCCTCTAAAAGCATATCGCATAAAAGCAGCATAATCCATTAAGTCAGTTGCATTGACAGATGCACCGCCACAAAAAAGGTTTTTGTCTTCGCTTTTGTCTTTTCTGGATTCTCCCGATAAAAAAATGCTGTTAAAATCAGCAGTCCACTCCCAAACTAATCCATGCATGTCATAAACTCCCCAATAATTTTTGAATGTTTGACCAATCGGGTTTTCATAGGTTTTTGATTTTTCATACCAGGACAAAATGTATTTATTGAATTCTGTTTTCGTTCTGGCATCTGTTTTTTTCTCATCCGCCATAGCCACATATTCCCATTCATCCATTGTTGGTAACCGCTTTCCCTGGCATTCGCAGTATTTTTTGGCAGCAAACCAGGAAACATTTGTTACAGGCGATTTAGGGTTTACATTTCCAAAATCAAGATCATTTTTCCAGTACGCCAAATAACTTTCATCAGCAAAAATGCCTTTTATTTTAGATTTGCCAAGGCTTGTATTTTTTTTTATAAAACTCAAATATTCAGCGTTAGTAACAGGGTAAACATCCAAAAAAAATGATTTTACTTTTACAGGACTTTTAGATGTGGCTCCGTAAAGAGGGACAAATGAACCCTCTTTTACCGGAACCATTTTCGATTCTTGCGCTCTTAAGAATCCAATCTGAGCCAAGAATAGAAAAATAATTAAAATGCTTTTTAGCATGTTGTTTTTAATTTTATCGTTGTGCCTTAACCATTTCCGTAGTAATCTCTGTTTTATTGTTACCCCAATTATTGTATATGTAAGTCATAACATTGGCTATTTCATCATCAGATAAGTTTTGCGCCGGCATTACACTACTAAATTTTTTACCATTTACGGTAATTTCGCCGCTTAAACCATGTAAAATTGTTTTGATGGCTCTTTTTGAATCTGCATTAAGATAATCTGATTTTGCAAGAGGAGGAAAAGCTCCCGGAATTCCTTGTCCTTCAGATTGGTGACAGGCAAAGCAGGTTGTTCCAAAAATTTCTTTTCCAATTTTTATTTTATCAGCCAAAGTTCTTTTAGGAGCACTTGCCGCAGCGGCAGCTTTAGTTTCAGGCATTTTCTGAATAGTTCCACCTTCCGGCAAATAAATCCCTTCCTGAATAGTTCCTGAATAAATGTTTTTATTTTCGGCACCTTCCACTTTCAATATTCCCAAAGCACCTTTATTAAAGGCTCTAAAGATAGAGTGGTCCACTAAGATGAAATTTCCCGGGGTTTCTACTTTAAAGTCAACAATTGCAGATCCACCCGCAGGAATTAATGTAGTTTGAACATTTTTATTCATCATGGCGCCACCTTCAACATGCACATTATCAAAAATTTCACCAATGACGTGGAAAGAAGAAACTAAATTCGGACCACCATTCCCTACAAATAAACGTACTGTTTCGCCCACTTTTGCAGTAAGTTCATTTCCGTTTGTCATCGATCCTACTTTGCCATTAAAAACAACATAATCAGGAGTTTCCTTAATTGCTTTATTCATATCAAAAGGCTGAAGTCCTTTTGCTCCATATTCGCCTTGCGTATAAAAATCGCCCTGCATTACATAGTATTCCTTATCAACCGGAGGAAGTCCGCCTTCTGGTTCAACCAAAATTAAACCGTACATTCCATTTGCAATGTGCATTCCCACAGGAGCAGTAGCACAATGGTAAACATAAAGCCCCGGATTTATAACCTTAAAACTAAACACCTTTTCATGTCCCGGAGCTACCAAAGATGATGTTGCGCCTCCACCAGGACCTGTTACAGCGTGTAAATCTATATTATGAGGTAATTTGTTGTCAGGATGATTTTTTAAGTGAAACTCCACTTCATCGCCTACGCGGGTTCTGATAAAACTTCCTGGAACAGAGCCGCCAAATGTCCAATACGTGTATTTTACACCATCTGTCATTGTGCCTTCCTGTTCTTTAATTTCCATGTTTACTTTCAATTTCATAGCCGCTCTATTGCCAATAGGTTTTGGTACCATCGGCGGAGCAGTAAGTTCGGCATCCATTTGTCCTTCTGTTTTAATTTCAGTGTAATTGACTGATTCTTCACTTTTTTTGCATGAAGATAAAATTAGTAAACAAAAAAAGGTATAAACAAATAACCTGATAACAATAGGGGCTTCATTCTTCTTTTTCATAATAATTGGTTTTATTTTAGTTTTAAATCTGGAGTAAAATTAAAGGAGTCTTTTGTCTTTTATTATGATAAAAGTCATATATTACTTATATTTTTTTTGAGGATTTATTTAATTAATAAACAATTAATTGCCTAATTCTTGTAAAAAGCTTACAGTATTAAAGGTAAAATTCAATATTTTTAATATTTTTTAATAAAAATAAAAGGCTAACTCTATTTTAGAATAATAATCATTATTTTTGCACCCTGTATAAATAAAAATTATTACTTCAAAATATATTTATGGTAAAAGATTTATTCGAAAGAATTCAGAACAATAAAGGGCCATTAGGAAAATGGGCTTCACAAGCTGAGGGTTATTTTGTTTTCCCTAAATTAGAAGGTGAACTTGGTCCAAGAATGCAATTTGGTGGAAAAAATATTTTAAATTGGAGTTTGAATGACTATTTAGGTCTTGCAAATCATCCGGAGGTTCGTCAGGCAGATATCGATGCAGCAACTCAATTTGGAGCAGCTTACCCAATGGGAGCCAGAATGATGTCCGGACATACTAAATACCATGAACAATTAGAAAATGAGTTGGCTGAATTTGTAATGAAACCAGCTGCCTATTTATTGAATTTTGGTTATCAGGGAATGGTTTCTACTATTGATGCCCTTGTTACTAAAAATGATATCATTGTATATGATGTAGATTCTCATGCTTGTATTATTGATGGTGTTCGTTTGCATATGGGTAAACGTTTTACTTATAAACACAATGATCTTGAAAGTATGGAAAAAAACCTGCAAAGAGCTACCAAAATGGCTACTGAAACAGGTGGAGGAATTTTATTTATTACTGAAGGTGTTTTTGGAATGCGAGGACAACAAGGTAAATTAAAAGAAATTGTTGCCTTAAAAGAAAAATATAATTTCCGTTTATTAGTTGATGATGCACACGGTTTTGGTACACTTGGAAAAACAGGTGCCGGAGCAGGTGAGGAGCAGGGATGTCAGGATGGTATTGATGTTTACTTCTCGACTTTTGCAAAATCAATGGCAAATATTGGAGCTTTTATTGCTGCAGATAAAGATATTGTCGATTATTTGAAATACAATTTACGTTCGCAAATGTTTGCAAAAGCATTGCCAATGATTCAGACAATTGGTTCTTTAAAACGTTTAGAATTATTGCGTAATCATCCTGAATTGAAAGACAAGCTTTGGGAAAACGTAAATGCATTACAAAACGGATTACGTTCAAGAAACTTTAATATTGGAGACACAAATACTTGCGTTACACCAGTTTATTTAGAAGGAAGTGTTCCGGAAGCAATGGTTATGGTAAACGATTTAAGAGAAAACTATGGTATTTTCTTGTCGATTGTAATTTATCCTGTAATTCCAAAAGGAATTATTTTATTGAGAATGATCCCAACAACATCACATACTTTAGCTGATATTGATGAAACACTTACTGCTTTTGAAGCAATTCGTGAAAAATTAGAAAACGGTACATACAAAGAAATCGCAAGCAGAACAACAGTTGATTTAGACGCTTAATTTCTTTTGAAATAAGATTCCGTTATATGGGAATTATATAAAAAATCCATTCGTTTATGCGAATGGATTTTTTTATTATTAAAGTAACTTTATAGCACTAATTATTAAAAATTAAGATTATGAAAAAAGTATCAGCAATTACAATAATGATTTTAACCCTTTTTATTTCCTGTAAAAATGAGACTGCGCTTCCGCCTCCGCAAATAGAGCCAAACGCTCCAAAAGAAGCAGAACTTGTTGAACCGGCAGGAGACCAATGCTATGCATCAAGACTTAATGGAAATATAGTTGCTTTGAGTTTTAATGTAAATTCTCATCAGGAAGTAAATGGAAAATTAAGCTATAACATTACCGGAAAAGATAGAAATGAAGGTACCCTGATAGGGAATATGAAAGGAGATACTTTAGTTGCAGATTATACTTTTACATCAGAGGGAGTCTCTTCTGTTAGAGAAGTAGTTTTTTTGCAAAAAGATGGAACTCTTATCGAAGGATATGGAGATGTAGTTGATGCTAATGATAAAGTATCTTTTAAAGATAAAACAAAATTAAAATTTGACGCGAAAAACACATTGACAAAAGTTGAATGTGCGCAATAATTGTAATCTCAGTCTCAGTCTCAGTTTTCAGTCTCTTCAATGAGATTGAAAACTGAAAACTGAAAACTGAAAACTGAAATTTTCTTATAAATATTTTAAATACGTTTTTCTCTGACAGTGAATTGTTGGGTCAAAGTTTTTCCAAAGTAAATGAATAGCTGTATTTTCGGCTAATTCTGGCGTTCTGATGCAATTTTGAATTCCTTTTTCTGAAAAAGTTTTAAAATATTCATCAAAAATAATAGCTGTTACACCTTTGTTTTGATAATCAGGATGAACACCAATTAAGTAAAAAACAACATCTTTACTCTTTTTTCTGGCTTTCAATAAATGAATAAAACCAAATGGGAATAATTTTCCTTTTGCTTTCTGTAAAGCTTCAGAAAAACTTGGCATTACAATACTAAAAGCAACTAGATTATCGTCTTTATCAACGACGAATTTAATGTATTCGGGATTGATAAAACTGATGTATTTTTTCTTAAAATATTCTTTCTGTACATCTGATATTGCTACAAACGAAGCTAGTTTTGCATAGGATTCATTAAACAAATCAAACATTTTATCAACGTGTGGCATAATGTCTTTTGTTTTTGTAAATGTCAATGCTCTCAAACCATATCTTTTTTTGATTAATTCCTGAGCTTTCAGAAAAAATTCAGGCTTTACATTTGAGAATGGAAAAATACTTTCGATATATTCTTTTTCGACCTGAAAACCTAATTGTTCAAAATGAGTTACATAATACGGATTATTGTACCAGGTAATCATAGTTCCCATTTGGTCATAACCTTCGGTAAGAACTCCAACTTTGTCTAAATTCGAAAATCCCATCGGGCCTTCAGCATGTTCCAGATTATGTAATCTTCCTAATTCGTATACTTTTTCTAATAAGGCTTTTGTAACTTCAATATCATCAATTACATCAAACCAGCCAAAACGAACTTTTCTTTTATGCTGATTATTGACTTCAGACCAATTGATAATGGCTGTTATTCGACCAACAATTTCATTATTTTTATAAGCCAGATAAAAATACGCCTCGGCACTATCAAAAGCAGGATTTTTTGTTTTGTCAAACGATTCTAATTCATCTGCAATAATAGGCGGAACCCAATAAGGATTGTTTTTGTATAATGAAAACGGAAATTTGATATATTCTGTTAATTCTTTCTTGGTTTTTGCTTCTTTAATTGTAATCATTAAGATCGTTATTGTAAAATCTCTTTTATTTAGAGAAGTTGGTTATTAAATTCTTATTCGTATTTAGATTTACGCTTTCTTTCTTGCTCCTGATAATCAGTTTCTTTCTTCGATTTTTTTGATTTCGGATCTTTTACTTTTTTCTCTTTTCTGGATTCTCTTTTAAATTCCATTTGTTTTTCCTTGTACTTACCGTCATAACGCCATGAAACTCCAACTCCGCCATACATAATAGAAGGCGAATTTTTAAAGTTTGTACTTATTGATGCGTCAACCTGTAAGTTCGGATTAATTAAGTAAGCTGCTCCTCCACGAACAATAGCGTCGCTGTAGAAATCACTTTTATATCCTTGATTTTCAATAAATCCAGACCATTTGTCATTAAATCCATGCGTCAAAGTTAATACATATCCGTAACTTGGATAGTCTGTTGTGATATAATCTGCTATAATATTAGTTACAAAAACCCATTTTCCGCCTCCAAAAACGTTTTGCGTAATCAATGCTACCTTTGGAGAAATACTTGATTGGGGAGAAAAAGAATACGGATTATCAGCCCCGACAAAATTAGCTCCTGCAAATACCGAAACAGCCGGAATTAAAGAGTGCCAGTCAAAACGATGATTCGCTTTATAGCTGTAAATGTTTTTTGTTTTTTCGTAGTTTTTAAAAGGATCATAAATCAAATATTTAGCTCCCAAAACGGTTTGTCTGAAATTGTTTTTTTTGTAGCTTGTATACGGAGTATCAAAGTTTTCCATTTGATATTGCAAGTCAAGAACGAATTCTAGTTTTTCAAGAAAAGCACCGTATCTAAAAGTTAAATCGGTTCCAAAACCACTTGCGTCATAATTTAGTAAATCATGTTTTTCTTTGATGCCGTAAATGCCAATTTCGGCCTGAATTACTGATTTTCCAACTGCATAGGCAGACATCGTTTCACCTGGCCTGTTCGAGTTAATAACATCGGTATATTGCGCAAAAAATAATTGTGGTGCAAAAAAAAGAGATGTAATAAGTAGGTATTTAATTTTTAACATAAATCTGTTTTTGGGATTAAAAAGATATAACGCATTTCAAATGTACATATTTTATTATTTATTTAAGATTCATATTTTAATTTTAAACAATGGATTTATTAATTTTGGAAAAAAATTATATGATCATGCAAGAAGCATCTTTTTCAGGTTTAATAAAAGCTATTGTATACATGATAGCATTTTATTATATTTTTAAATTTTTAGCCAGAATCTTTTTGCCTGTATTGGTAAAAAAAGCGGTTGAAAAAGCAGGAGAGAATTTTCAAAAACAACAACAATATAGTCAGGATAATAGCTGGCAAAAAACACGTAACAACAATGATGAAATAATCATCAATACTGCTAATGCAAAAAATCCACGCGAAACCAAAAAAGTGGGAGATTATGTTGATTACGAAGAAATAGATTAAGTTTGTGCCCTAAATAATAGGAATCATCATTTAACCTAAACCAACCTAAATTGAAAATAGTAAATAAGTTCTATCCGCATGCCCTTGTTATATTGGGCTTTATTCTCGTTTCCTTAATTTATTTTTACCCGGTTTTACAGGGAAAACAAATCTTCCAGTCTGATATTGCACAATATACAGGAATGGCAAAGGAGCAAAATGATTTTAGAGCTGCAGAACATAGTGAACCTTATTGGACAAATTCTGCTTTTGGCGGAATGCCAACGTATCAGTTAGGTGCAAACTACCCAAATGATTATGTAGGTAAACTAGATGATGCTTTACGTTTTTTACCACGTCCTGCAGATTATTTATTTCTATATTTCCTGGGTTTTTACGGATTGTTATTGGTTTTAAAAACAGATCCGCTAAAAGCTTTTATTGGCGCGATTGCGTTTGGTTTTTCTACTTATTTAATTATTATTTTAGGAGTTGGTCATAATGCAAAAGCGCATGCTATTGCTTATATGCCGCTTGTAATTGCCGGTTTTATACTTGTTTTCCAGAAAAAATACATTTGGGGAGGCTTACTCACCATGTTTGCAGTAGCGCTGGAAGTGAATGCAAACCACTTTCAAATGACGTATTATCTATTGATATTTTTATTAATACTTTCTGGATATTTTACTTTTCAGTTTATTAAAGATAAAGAATATAAGCCTTTATTAATATCATTTGGAGTTTTGGCAGCGGCAGGTATTGTTGCTATTGGTGCAAATGCTACTAATTTGATGGCAACAAGCGAATATGCTAAATTTAGTATTCGCGATAAAAGCGAATTGACTTTTAATCCGGACGGGTCTAAAAATCAAACAACCGCTTCGATGACAACAGATTATATTACAGAATATAGTTATGGTGTTGCAGAAAGTCTGAACTTAATTGCCCCAAGAATTTTTGGAGGATCCAGCCATGAAAATGTTGGAACCGATAGCCGTATGTATTCTTTTATGATTGAGCAGGGAGTTCCATCAGATCAGGCACAAGATTTCGTTTCGGGAATGCCAACGTATTGGGGAGACCAGCCAATTGTTTCTGCGCCGGCTTATATTGGTGTTGTGGTTTTCTTTTTGGCTGTTTTAGCATTGTTTATAGACGATAGAAAAATAAAATATGTATTTCTCGCAGGCGCATTATTTACATTGATGCTTTCCTGGGGAAAAAATTTCTCCTTACTAACTAACTTTTTTATAGAATATGTGCCAATGTACGATAAGTTCAGGGCAGTTTCTTCTATTCAGGTTATTTTAGAATTATGTATTCCTGTACTAGCGGTTATGGGGTTACAATCTTTTTTTAAGTTTAAGGATGAGCCAAAATTACAGCAGAAAGCATTAGTTCAAACTGGCGTTTTTGGTTTGGGAGTTATTGCTATTCTGGTAGTTGCAAAAGGATTTTTTCATTTTACGGGAATGAGCGACAGTGCATATATGGAAAGTTACGGACCAGCTTTTGTTGATGCTTTAAAAGACGACAGAAAGAGTTTATATTCTGCTGATTTATTGCGTTCCGGATTTTTTATTGTAGTAACATTTGGAATTTTATGGTTGTTCATCAAAAATAAATTTTCACAAAATACTACTTTAATCATTGTTGGACTTTTGATGATCTTCGATTTGTTTTTTGTGGACAAAAGATATGTTTCTGCAAAAGATTTTGTGAGTCCGGTTCAAATTGCATCTCCATTTCAGGAAACTCCTATTGACGCCAAAATCTTAGAAGACAAATCAATATATCGTGTATTTGATGTGCAAGGCCAATTGCAAGGAAGATCTTCTTATTTTCATAAAACAATTGGAGGATATAGTGCTGTAAGACCGCGAAGAATGCAGCAATTAATGGATTATCAAATTCAAAAAGGAAATATTGAAGTGCTTAATATGCTAAATGTTAAGTATGTAATCCAAACTAATAAAGAAGGAAATGAGGTTCCTGTTGCAAATCCCGATGCAAACGGAAATGCATGGTTTGTAAGTTCGCTAAAGTTAGTAAACAAACCAGATGATGTTATGAAAGCATTAGATAAAATCGATACAAAAAATGTTGTGGTTTTTAATGTTCATGATTATGAAGGTAAATTTAAAAGTGCCAGATTAAAAAAACAATGGGACACAACAGGAACGATAAAAGTTGTGGAATACAAACCAAACTACATCAAATATCAATCAGATAATAAAAAAGATGGTTTAGCCGTATTCTCTGAGATTTATTACAAAAATGGATGGAACGCTTATGTTGATGGAAAATTGACAGATCATTTCCCTGTAGATTACGTTTTAAGAGCAATGGAGGTTCCGGGAGGAAAACATACTATCGAATTTAAATTTGAGCCACAAGTTATAAAAACCGGTGGAACCATTGCATTAGCAAGTTCAATTGGAATGTTGTTGCTTTTAGTTGGTGGGATTTATTTTGAGAATAGAAAAAAGTCTACTGAACAGTCTTAGTAAATAATCTCAGTTTTAAATCTGCAAATCTTCGTGAAATCTTGGCGAAACTTTGTGAACAATAATTTCACAGAGATACACAAAGATTTCATAGAGATGCACAAAAGAAATTTAAAAAAATCTTTCTGAAACTTAGCGAAATCTTTGCGTATCTCTGTGAAACGGAACAAACCAAATGGAACAAAAAAAACTCTTAATCATTACTTATTATTTTCCGCCAGCCGGAGGTCCCGGCGTACAGCGTTGGTTAAAATTTGTAAAATATTTGCCTGAATTTGATGTTCAGCCCATTGTTTATGTTCCGGAAAACCCAACATATCCCATTATTGATGAAGGTTTGATTGGTCAAATCTCTGACAAAGTAATAGTTTTGAAAAGTAAAATTTGGGAGCCATATCAATTAGCTTCCATTTTTTCGAAGAATAAAACCAAGAAAATCAGTTCAGGAATTTTTCCCCAAAAGAAAAAACAAACTTTTCTGGATAAAACATTTTTATGGGTACGCGGAAATCTTTTTATTCCCGATGCCCGTGTTTTTTGGGTAAAGCCATCTGTGTCTTATCTCGAAAAATACATTAAAGAAAATAATATTGATACCATTGTAACGTCTGGTCCTCCACATAGTTTGCATTTAATTGGTTTAGAATTAAAAGAAAAATTGAATGTAAAATGGTTTGCTGATTTCCGTGATCCATGGACAACAATTGGCTATCATAAAGCATTGCGTTTGTCAAATTATGCTTCTAAAAAACATAAAAAATTAGAAAGCAAAGTTTTAAATACTGCTGATACAATTATTGTCACCAGCAAAACAACCAAAACAGAATTTGAAGCGATTACCAACAAACCAATTTCGGTAATTACAAATGGTTATGATATCGAAAATGTAGAGAAGCAAACTTTAGACACCAAATTTACTCTGGCACATATCGGCTCGTTTTTATCAGACAGAAATCCTCCTTTTTTATGGGAATGTCTGGTTGAATTACTAAACGAAATCCCTGATTTTAAAAAGCATTTAGAAATTAAATTAATTGGTGCCGTGAGCCAGGAAGTTTTAGATGCTATTTCGCAATTTTATCTAACCGAATATTTGAATCTTTTAGGTTATGTTTCTCATCATGAAGCCATTGCGCATCAAAAAAAGTCACAGGTTTTGCTTTTAATCGAAATTAATTCTGAAGATACAAAAAGTATTATTCCTGGTAAATTGTTTGAGTATATGGTTTCCAACAGACCCATAATTGCTATTGGTCCGCAAGGTTCTGATTTTGCAGATATTATAAAAGAAACAAATACAGGAGTATTTTTTGATTATTCTGAAAAAGCGAAATTAAAAAGTGTAATTTTGGACTTTTATAATCAGTTTTTGGAAGGGAAATTACAGTCTCATGGCGTTGGTTTGCAACAATATTCACGAAAAAACCTCACCAAACAATTAGCACAATTGATTAAAGGATAAGTGCAAAAATCTAAAATCTAAATTCAGAAATCCAAAAATGGGTATTGTTTTAAATCAGTCTTTCAAAAATACTATAATTACTTATATAGGTTTCGGTATCGGGGCCATTAATACACTTTATTTATATCCTGTTTTTTTAGGTGCAACTTATTATGCTTTAACCAACTATATTCTTTCGGCAGCAAATGTTATTATGCCTTTATTTGCCATCGGAATGCAAAATACGCTGGTGAAATTTTATTCACAGTATAAAACAGAAGAGGAAAGAGAGCAGTTTCTGTCCTTTACCGCTTTGTTTCCCGTTTTGATGTGTATTCCTTTAGGGATTATCGGAATCTTTTTCTTTGATGATATTACCGCTTTTGTTTCTAAGGAAAATCCTGTTGTAAAAGAGTTTATGTATTTAATTCCGTTTATAGGGATTTGCATGGCTTATTTTGAGATTTTTTATGCTTGGGCAAGGGTTCATATGCACTCTGTTTTTGGAAATTTTATCAAAGAAGTAGGTTTAAGATTATTCTCGACAGTAGCTTTGGTAGGTTTATATTTTGACTGGATAACATTAGTACAGTTTGTTTATGTAACGGCAGCGATATATTTTATTGCGTTTTTAATAACCATGTTTTATGCATTTTACATTAAAAAACCTAAGTTTCAGATTAATATTCCTCAGAATGTAAAAGATGTTATGGAGTACACTTTCTTCATTATTCTTTCAGGTAGTGTCGCCAATTTGCTTTTAGATGGCGATAAATTGATGCTGAATCAATACATGAAAATTGAGAATATAGCCTATTATTCGGTAGCAACTTACATCGCTTTGGTAATTTCGGTTCCAAGTCGCGCGATGCATCAAATTGTATACCCAATTACGGCAAAATTAATGCACGACAACAAACATGATGAATTGAATGACCTATATAAAAAGACATCGATAAATTTACAAATGGTAGGTGGTTTTGTAATGTTATGCATTTTTGTAAATATTAATCAGTTGTATGAATTAGTTCCAAAAGAATACAGCGGAGGAATCTCAGTTGTATTTATGATTGGTTTATCTAAATATTTCGATTTGATATTAGGAAACAATAACGCTATTATTTTTAATACGAAATATTACAGAATGGTGTTGTATTTAGGACTGCTTTTAGTGTTTTTAACAATAGTCTTAAACATGATTTTTATTCCAATTTTTGGCATTAAAGGCTCTGCATTTGCAACTTTATTATCGATTACATTATACAGTTTGGCAAAGCTGCTTTTTGTGGTGAAAAAGCTTGATTTATATCCTTTTTCTAAAGAAACGATTTATTCAATGCTGTTAACTTTTGCATTATTTTTAATGTTTTACTTTTGGGAATTTCCGTTTTATCAATTAATCAGTATAGCATTAAAATCAATTATAGTAACTATTCTGTATGTTTATTTAAACTATAAATTTGATATTTCTCCAGATATCAACAAAGTAATTGATGGTCTTTTACGAAAAGTAGGTTTTAAAATTTAGTACGATTTTATTGAGAAAACAGAAAGTAATCTAAATTCAATTCTATTTTGTTTTATATTTGTTAGAAAGATAACTAACTTATTTATAGCGTAATATGAAAAATAAATTACTTTGTTTTCTAATAGTATTGTTTGTTGTTTTATTTTCTTCGTTCGCTATTGCCCAAAATGATACCATAAAAACGGCGCAGAAAACTGTTGCATTAAAAGGGTATCCGGTTTCTCCTTTTAAGGACACACTTTTTTATGTTTATAATAAAGTTGGTTCTTTTTCTGCAGAGAACAGGGCAAATGCTATTACAGAAAAAATCAGAAAACTTTATCACGATTCTTTTTTTGAATCAGATTCTCTTGTAGTTGCTCCTTCGGATATTTCTCAGGATATCACGTACAAAGGCGATTTTATTATCATGTCTATTTTGGATATTGATGCAAAAGTCGAAAATCAGACTACTGCTTATATTGCAAAACGAAATTTAAATTCAATCAAAAAAGCAGTTATTTATCAAAATGAAAACTATTCGCAATTACCTAAACGATTGGGATATACAGCATTATTGGTTTTAATTATTGGAGTCGTTTTGTTTTTGGTTGGAAAGATTTTCAATCGTATAAAACTTTATCTTTTAAAAAATAGTGACAGGTATTTTAAAGGCTTTAATTATAACAATATTAATATTCTTTCGCCGCATAAGCAGCAATTTTTGTTGATGCGGCTGTTTGGCTTTGTTAAGATCTTTACCTTGATTTTAATAGTTTATTTTTCGCTGCCTGTACTATTTAGTCTTTTTCCTGCTACAGAAGCTTATACCACAACTTTATTGCGTTGGATTTTAGCTCCCGCAAAATTAGCCGTAATGGGATTTGTTGGTTTCCTGCCAAGCTTGGTAACAATAATAGTTATCATTATCATTTTTAGATATTCTATAAAAGTCATTAAGTTCTTTTTTGATGAGATAAAAAAGGAAAACATAAAAATAGATGGTTTTTATAATGATTGGGCAATGCCAACATTCAATATTATTCGGTTATTAATGTATGCTTTTATGCTCGTTATTATTTTTCCGTATTTGCCAGGATCTGATTCTCCAATTTTTAAAGGTGTTTCTGTCTTTGTTGGGGTTTTATTTTCATTAGGATCATCAAACGCGATTGCCAATATGGTTGCGGGATTGGTAATTACTTATATGCGTCCGTTTAAAATTGGCGACTTTATTAAAATTGGTGATGTAAGCGGAGAAGTAATTGAAAAAACAGCATTGGTAACCCGAATAAGAACACCAAAATTTGAAGACATAACAATACCAAATGCGACTGTTTTATCAAGTACTTCAACCAATTTTTCTGCAAATACAAAGCAGACTACTAATGGTCTTTTAATCCATACAACTGTTACAATTGGTTATGATGTTCCGTGGGCAGCTATTCATAAAGCATTAATCGAGGCTGCATTAAAAACAGATATGACAGAGAAAATACCGGAGCCTTTTGTACTGCAAACCAGTTTGGATGATTTTTATGTTTCTTATCAAATAAATGTCTATACAAAAGAACCTACAAAGCAGCCCAGAATCTATTCTTCCCTGCATCAAAACATTCAGGATTCCTTTAATGCCGCGGGTATTGAGATTATGTCTCCACATTATAATGCTTTGAGAGATGGAAATACAACAACTATTCCCGAGAACTATTTGGGTAAAGATTACGAAGCGCCATCTTTTAGTATTAAAAATAAAGGTTAAAGTATTGGACCACAGTTTTAAATCTTAAAATTTTAACAGTGGTTTGTTTTGTTATTACTATTATAAAAATTAATTTTATATAAGAATTTATCATTACTTTGATTCATTAAATAAAAAATATTTTATAAAATGTAATAAAAGTAAAGTTGTAATGTTTTTATCAAGAGAGCATTACTGATAGTTTCCACCAACACATAAATAATTGTAGTAATACTTGAATTAATTTTAATTTGATAATTATGAAAAAAAGTCACCTTAGTCAGGAACAGAGCTTACAGGTATTTTCTAATATGATATCAAATAAAGTTCATAATGGATTTACGCTTGAAGAAAGAAATGACAAATTGCTTTTTGCCGTTCTTTCTAAAGGAGGAAAGGTTGTTAATCATGGTCTGAATTTTAACATTTTTTGTCTGACCTTAGGATTATGGTCATTTGCATGGCTTTATCTTACTTTGGAAGCATCGAAACAGAAAAAAATATTGGTTGCTATTGACGAGGATGGTTTGCCATTTGAAGAAAGATGTTTGGTTGCTTAAAGAAATTAAATTTCAAAAAATAAATTCCAAATCCCAAATACTGATTAGAGTGTATTGGAATTTGGAATTTTTTATTTCAGGATATTTTTAAAACTTAGTCCCGAAGCCTCGGGATAGCAACTCAGGATCTTAGCACCTTTTTAAAGTTTATCTTTCAAATATTTTCCCGTTACAGATTCTTTTACTTTTACAATATCTTCAGGAGTTCCGGATGCTAATAAATAACCACCATTTTCTCCACCTTCGGGACCTAAATCAAGAATCCAGTCGGCGCATTTTATCAGGTCAAGATTGTGTTCAATTACAATTATAGAATGTCCTTTTTCAATTAGAGCATCAAACGAAGCCATTAGCTTTTTGATGTCATGAAAATGTAAACCCGTTGTTGGTTCATCAAAAACAAATAAAGCTTTGTCTTTTGTAGCTCCTTTTACCAGAAATGAAGCCAGCTTAATACGTTGTGCTTCACCACCGGAAAGGGTAGAAGAAGATTGTCCTAATTGCACATATCCCAAACCAACATCCTGAAGCGGCTGTAATTTTTGAGTGATTTTGGTTTGTTTATTTTTTTCAAAAAAAGCAATAGCATCATCAATAGTCATAGTCAGAATATCGTTGATGTTTTTTTCGTCAAAATTAATTTCCAGAATTTCTTTTTTGAAACGTTTTCCTCCGCAAGTTTCACATGGCAATGAAACATCGGCCATAAATACCATTTCGACGTTTATAGAGCCTTCTCCTTTACAAGTTTCGCATCGGCCTCCATCTACGTTAAAAGAGAAATGTTTAGCCTGATAGCCTCTTATTTTTGATAGTTTTTCTTTGGCATACAAATCACGAATGTCATCATAAGCTTTAATGTAAGTTACAGGATTCGATCTTGAACTTCTTCCAATTGGATTTTGATCAACATATTCAATATGTTTTATTTGTGAAAAAGAACCTGTTATATCGCTAAACTGACCTGCTTTTTCAGCAGCACTTTCCAGTTTTTTCTGCATTGCCGGAAACAAAATTTTCTTAATTAAGGTACTTTTTCCGCTTCCTGAAACTCCGGTAATTACCGTTAAAACATCCAAAGGAAAGGTTACATTAATATTCTTTAAATTGTTTTCGCGCGCGCCAATAATGTCAATATGATTTTTGAATTTTCTTCTTTTCTTCGGAACTGAAATCTCCAAATCTCCATTTAAATATTTAGCAGTTAAAGATTCTGATTTTAAAATTTCATCATAAGTTCCCTGAGCAACAAGATTTCCTCCAAAAGTTCCTGCTTCGGGACCAATATCTATGATCATGTCGGCAGCTTTCATAATATCCTCGTCATGCTCAACGACAATTACTGTATTGCCTAAATCACGAAGTGAAAGCAAAACTTTAATCAATCGTTCAGAGTCTTTTGGGTGTAAACCAATACTAGGTTCGTCGAGAATATACATCGAACCAACCAAACTGCTTCCTAATGAAGTTGCCAGATTTATACGTTGCGATTCACCTCCCGAAAGTGTCGCAGAGTTTCTGTTTAAGGTTAAATAATCTAAACCAACTTCTGTTAGAAATGATAAACGATTGTTTATCTCAAGCATCAAACGTTTTGCGATTTGCTGTTCGTAAACATTCAGTTCAAGATTTTTGAAAAATGTAACCAAATGTTTAATTGGTAAATCAACTAAATCAGAAACGGTTTTTCCGCCAATTTTTACATACGAAGCTTCTTCGCGTAAACGTTTTCCGCGACAAGCGTGACATTTTGTTTTTCCGCGATAGCGAGACAACATCACACGATTCTGAATTTTATAATTTTTTTCTTCCAATTCTTTAAAGAACCCGTTTAATCCCTGAAAATATTTGTTTCCTGTCCAGATAACGTCTTTTTGCTCGTCTGTAAGTTCAAAATACGGTTTATGAATTGGGAAATCAAATTTATAGGCATGTTTTACCAATTCGTCTTTATACCAGCTCATACTATCGCCTCGCCAAGGATAAATAGCACTTTCAAAAACTGATAAAGAGGTATTTGGAACAACTAAATCAGCATCAATACCAATAATATTTCCGTAGCCTTCGCAAACCGGACACGCGCCATACGGATTATTAAAGCTGAATAAATGCACGTTTGGTTCCAGAAATGTAATTCCGTCCAATTCAAAATTATTAGAATAGGAGAATCTTTTATCTGTACCTAATTCCTGAAGATAACAAATTCCTTTTCCTTCAAAAAAAGCGGTTTGCACGGCATCTGCAAGACGATTGTAGAATTCTTCTTCATCCTTAACAACAATTCTGTCAATGATCAATAAAATATCTTTGTTGTCTAATTTATGAAGTTCTGTTGGTGTAAACTCGTCCAGACGAACCATTTCGTTATCAACCAGAATACGGGCAAAACCTTGTTGTAAAAGTACTTTAAGTTTGTCCTCAAGTTGGCGTCCTTCTTCAAGATGAATAGGAGAAAGCAACAGCCATTTACTGTCTAATTCAAAGCCTTTTACATCTGTAACAACATCGGTAACGGTATTTTTTTTGACTTCCTGACCTGAAATTGGCGAATAAGTACGACCAATTCTGGCGAATAGGAGTTTGATATAATCATAGATTTCAGTTGAAGTTCCAACTGTAGAACGGGCGTTTGTTGTATTTACTTTTTGCTCAATGGCAATTGCCGGAGCAATCCCTTTGATATATTCTACTTTTGGTTTGTCTAATCGGCCCAAAAACTGCCGCGCATATGATGATAAACTCTCCACATAACGACGCTGTCCTTCGGCGTATAAAGTATCAAAAGCCAGACTCGATTTTCCTGAGCCTGAAAGCCCTGTAATGACTACAAGTTTGTTTCGGGGAATAGCAACATCTACATTTTTTAAATTATGTACCTGTGCTCCCTTAATGATGATATTATGTTTTGGGTCTAGTGTCGAAAGATCAATCTGCATAAAAAAAGTCAATTTTTACAAAAGTAATCAATTTTGAATTGAGTTTTGTTAATGAGATTGTTACAAATTTTAACTAATTGCTTTGATGTAAAAGACGCTAACACTTGATACAGATTGAAATTCCAATTCGTTTCCCAAGGTTGAAACCGCGGGTTATGTTCAAAATTCGATGTAGTAAACATTGCCAACGGTTTCAACCGTTGGGACGCAATATAATTATCACAAACCGTATCCCCGCGGTTGAAACCGCGGGCTATATTCGAAATTCGACGCAATATATTATTACAATTCTTATCCCATGGTTGAACGGGCTATGTTCGAATAGGAGAGAACCAAATTAAATATGCTAAATCTTATTTAATAAAAATTTGTATTTTCAATAATAAAATACCCTATTTTAGAACTGCTTTAATACTATTTTAATATTCTGACCAAATTTTGAAAACTAAATTTTTTATCCTTTGTTTTTTAATGGGTTTCGTCCTGTTTTCTCAGGAATTACCGCCAATTGTAAAATATCCTTCAACTGTTTACGGTGCCGGAAATCAAAGCTGGATGATTTCGCAGGATGAACAAAATTTAATGTATTTTGCCAATAACGATGGACTTTTAGAATATAATGGAACCAATTGGGAGTTATATCCAACGCCAAACGAAACCATAATGCGATCTGTAAAAGTAATTGATAATAAGATTTATACAGGTTGTTACATGAATTTTGGTTACTGGACAAGACAGGCAAACGGAAAATTAAAATATACCTCGCTAAGCGATACAATCAGGAATAAGATCCTGGATGACGAACAGTTTTGGAACATTTTAAAATACGATCAATGGATTTTATTTCAGTCTTTGAACCGAATTTATATCTATGATACAAAAACCAAAAGCTTTAAAATTATTTCACCTAAAAATGGTGTTATAAAATCATTTAGCACCAAAAATTCAATTTATTATCAAACCATAAACGAAGGTCTTTTTGAAATAGAAGGAGGAAAGGGGAAATTGATTTCTGACAATCCACTTCTTAAAAAATACACAATTGTCAATGTTTTTACTATTGATGATGGTTTGTTGATTCAGACGCAATTAGACGGATTTTATAAACTTACAGGAACTGCTTTAACTCCTTTTGCAACAGAAGTTGATACGCAGATAAAAGCAAGTTTTGTGTACAGCAGCCAGCGGCTTCAGGACGGAAGTTATGCTTTAGGAACGGTTTCCAACGGAATTTTTATTTTATCAAATACAGGAAAATTAAATTATCATATTTCGCAAAGCAAAGGACTGAGCAACAATACCGCTTTGTCTTTGTTTGAAGATAAAGATCAGAATGTTTGGGTGGGTCTTGATAACGGAATTAATTGCATCAATCTGCAAACGCCGGTGCATAGTTTTACCGATGATACAGGAGTTTTAGGAACGGTTTATGCCTCAATCTCGCACAATGGAATGTTGTATGTGGGAACGAATCAGGGATTGTTTTGTAAAAAATACCACAGCAAAGATAATTTTCAGTTTATAAACGGAACAAAAGGGCAAGTTTGGTCTTTGTTTGCTTATGATAATACGCTTTTTTGCGGACATGATTCGGGAACTTTTATCATAGAAAATATATCGGCAAAAAATATTTTTAAAGGTTCAGGAACATGGAAGTTTGAGCTTTCGCCGAATAATAAAAACATTTTACTTCAGGGAAATTATTACGGAATTTCGGTTTTAGAGAAAGTCAATAATCAGTGGAAATTCAGGAATAAAATTGAAGGTTTTAATTATTCTTCGCGTTATTTTGAAATCCTGCCAAATCTTGATGTTTATGTAAGCCATGAATACAAAGGGATTTTTAGATTTAAACTGGATCATTCATTTTTAAAAATTAAAGAATTCCATACTTATTCTTCTCCAAAAAAAGGAAAAAATGCCAGTTTAACAAAATTTAATAATGCGATATATTACGCATACAAAGAAGGAATTTTCAAATTAAATCCAACAACAAAACAATTCGAAAAAGATAAATTACTGAGTTCTATTTTTGAAAAAGATGAATATACTTCGGGTAAATTAATTGTAGATCAATCGAATAAAATCTGGTTGTTTTCTAAAAATTACATTCATTATTTTTCTGCAAGCAAATTGAGTAATCAGTTAAAACAGAATGTAATCCCGATTCCGTCTTCTTTAACCAATTCGATGCTGGGTTTTGAGAATATTACGCAAATTTCAAAATCAACTTATTTAATCGGAACTACAGATGGTTATTATACGCTTAATATTGATGATTTGAGTTTTAAAAACTACGCTGTTTCTATTTCCGGCATTTTTATTAATAAACAAAACCAGATTTTAAAAAATGTTGTTTTAAATGATGAAGGAAGTTTTAAATCAAATGAAAATAACATTACTTTAAATTACACCGTTCCGGAATACAATAAATACATCAACTCAGAATATCAGTATTTATTAGAAGGTTTCCAGAATGACTGGAGCGAATGGAGCACGAAATCTTCGGTTAATTTTAAAAATTTATCTCCGGGGAAATATACGTTCAAAGTTCGGGCGAAATACGCCAATACACTTTTGCAAAACACGGCAACTTATACTTTTGTGGTTTTAAAGCCTTGGTATTTAACCAATTTGGCGTGTTTTATTTATTTATTATTGTTAGTTGTAATTGGCTATTTTATCAATAAGGCGTATCGCAATTTTTATCAAAAGCAAAAAGAGAAATTAATTGAAGAAAACAATCTTTTGCTTGAGATTAAGGAACTTGAAAACGAACAGCAATTAATGAAACTGAGAAACGAGCAATTATCTCAGGATGTTGATAATAAAAACAGAGAATTGGCGGTTTCAACAATGAGTTTAAATAGCAAAAACGAACTTTTGGCTTTTATAAAAGAAGATTTGAAAAAGACTTCGCAGGATGATAATAAAAATATCAAATCTGTTATACGAACTATCAATGATAATATTACCGAAGAAGATTCCTGGAAGATTTTTAAAGAAGCTTTTGACAATGCCGATAAGGATTTCCTAAAGAGAATCAAACAGCTCCATCCATTACTTACTCCGAATGATTTGCGACTTTGCGCCTATCTTCGACTGAACCTTTCATCCAAAGAAATTGCGCCATTGTTTAATATTTCTGTTCGAAGCGTTGAAATTAAAAGATATCGTTTGCGTAAAAAAATGGATTTACAGCATGAAATCGGTTTGGTCGAATATATCCTCGCTGTATAGGAAGTCAGAAATTGCTTCTAAAAGACCTATACATCACCACAACATTAACGTTTTCTTGTGTTTATTACACTTATTTGTTAAAGAAATTAACATTATGATTTTCTAGGTAAAGCGAGCTATTTTTTATCATATATTAAATTAAAGCATTTTTTTTTGTGGTGTATGTTTTTTGTTGTGGTTAGTTTTATCGTATTCTTAAAAGGATAGGATATTTTAGCTTCAATAAAAAACTAACTAATTATGAAACCAAAATTATTATTGATGGTATTGTTACTGTTTACATCTCTTGCGTTCTCGCAAACTTTTGATGTAACCGGAACTGTACTGGATGGCTCAGGTTTATCATTGCCGGGCGTAAATGTAAAAGTTAAAACTTCGTCTCAAAGCACAACAACAGACTTCGACGGATCTTTTAAACTGAGCGGTGTTTCAAACGGCACCACACTTCTTTTAAGTTATATTGGTTACCGAACACAGGAAATTGTGGTTTCAGGACCAAAAGTTACTGTTAAAATGAGCGACGATACCAGATCATTAGACGAAGTCGTTGTCATTGGTTATGGTAGTCAAAAGAAAAGAGAACTAACAGGAGCAGTTTCTGTTTTGGATAGTAAAACGCTTGATATCCTGAAACCGGCAAGAATTGAGCAGGCGTTACAAGGAACAATTTCGGGTGTAAACGTTACAACACAATCCGGAGCTCCCGGCGCTCCTATAGATGTTCGTATTCGTGGTATTGCTACAAACGGACAAAACGGACCAACGACTATTATTGACGGCTATGTTGGAGACCTGAATGTTTTAAACCCGAACGATATTGAAACCATAACCGTTTTAAAAGATGCACAAGCAGCCATTTATGGAACGATTGGTGCAAACGGGATTATTTTGGTTACAACCAAAATGGGGAAGAAAAACTCAAAAACAAGAATCTCTTTTAATAGCTATACAGGATTTCAGGAAGCTTCGAGAAAATTGTCAATTTTGGATGCTACAGAATACGCTTTATTATTAAATGAAAGTTATGCCAATGGCGGAAGAGCACTGCCATATCCAAATGTAAATGGCTTAGGGAAAGGAACAGACTGGCAAAAAGAAGTTTTAGGAAAAGGCGTTCCGTTGTTAAACAGCGATTTGACAATTTCCGGCGGTTCTGATAAAATCACCTATTCTATTAGTGGTTCGCACCTTGATCAGGAAGGGCTTGTTGGCGGCGACAAATCAGGTTACCTGAGAAATACTGCCAGAATAGCATTGGGAGCAGATTTGAGTGATAAATTCAAACTAAAAACGAATGTAATCTATACTTATTTTAATAGAAAAACAATTAACGAAAACGGATTAGGATCTGTATTATTTAATGCTTTAAACGTGCCGGCTACATTAAGTCCATACGATGCAAATGGCAATTTTACATTAGTGCCAAGTACAACAGGATTTGGAACAGAAATTATTAATCCGCTGGCACAAATTGAAAACACGTACAACGATTACAATTATAAAAAACTAAACGGAAATTTTGGATTAGATTATAAAATTTTCAAAGGATTTGTGTTATCAAGCTCCATCGGATTTAATACCGCAAATAGTGAAAGCAAAACATTTGATCCACAAATAAGTTATGGAGGAAAAGTTTTTGATGTTCAGAGAAGTTCTGTAACGCAAAGAACTGTAAACGACAATGACTATTCATTTGATATTTATGGAACTTATAATACTAAAATAGCAGAGAACCATAATATTACAGCAACATTAGGTAATACAATCTACAAACAATGGGGAAATTCTGCCGTTGCAACAGGTTACGATGTGCCAAATAATTCATGGGACTTTGCAGATCTTTCGTTAACTAAAGGTTTACCAACTGCTTTAAATACGGGTGGTTACGTTTACGATCAAAGAAGAATTTCTTATTTTGGAAGAGCACAATATGATTATAAAGGAAAGTATCTTTTTTCAGCAATGATCAGACGAGATTCCTCAACAAAATTTGGTCCGGGAAACAAGGTTGGGTATTTTCCTTCTTTTACAGCAGGATGGGTTGCTTCAGACGAAGGTTTTTTTGGAGAATCACAAACGTTTAATTTCTTAAAATTCAGAGTTAGTTATGGAACTTTAGGAAATGATCAAATTCCGAATAACGGGTATTTAAGTATTTTAAATGGTGAAGCAACGTATGTATTTGATGGTTTATTAGTAAATGGTGCTGCAACAGGACAAATACCAAATCCGGATCTAAAATGGGAAGAAGCCAAAAAATTCGATGTTGGTTTAGATTTAAGATTATTTAATGATAAAGTTTCTGTGGTTGCCGATTATTTTATCGATACCAGAAAAGATTTATTAATACCAAATATTCCGGTTTCGGGAATTATAGGAGTTGGTGCTCCGGGAGCAAGTGCTCCAACAATGAATGCAGGTACTGTGAGAAATTCAGGATTTGAATTTGCTATAGATTACAAAGAGAAATTTTCAGATTCATTTTCAATGACATTAGGTTATAATGTAACCTTTCTTAAAAATGAAGTTATCGAAGTAAATAACGGAACCGGTTTTATAGAACAAGGCTCTTTTGGGGTTGGGCAGCCAGCAGCAGCACGCATGGAAGCGGGCAAACCAATTGGATATTTTTATGGATATAAAACCGATGGAATTTTTCAGAATCAGGCAGAAGTTGAGGCTCACCCGTCGCAATTGGCTTTAGGAGCAAATGCTTCGCCAGGTGATATTCGTTACGTAGATATAAATGGTGACGGAGTAATTGATACCAAAGACAGAACAAATATTGGCGATCCAATTGCAGATGCTACAATGGGTTTCAATATTCAGTTAAATTATAAAAACATTGATTTTGCGGTATATACATTTGCATCAGTAGGAAACGATATGGTTCGTAACTACGAAAGAACACTTTCAGATGCCAATCGTCTTGATTATGTTTTAGACAGATGGACAGGTGAAGGAACAAGCAATTCTGTACCAAAAGTAACTACAGGAGCTACAGCAAACAATGTATTATCAGATTATTTTGTTGAAGATGCATCTTATCTTAGAATTCAAAATGTACAATTAGGATATACACTTGATCCAAAAGTGACTCAAAAAGCAGGAATTACAAAGCTAAGACTTTATGCCGGAGTAAATAATCTATACACATTTACTAAATACAAAGGGTTTGATCCTGGTGCTTCTTTTGGACCTACAAATCGAGACGGAGTTTCTCAATCGCCAATTGGTGCCGGAATCGATTACGGATTTTATCCTGTTCCAAGAACTTATTTATTGGGCTTAAACATTAATTTTTAATTTCAATTAAAATGAAAAAATATTTATTTATCACTCTGGTAACGATAACATTAATTCTAACTGTAACAACTTCTTGTTCAGATGAATTTGTGAATCCTAAACCTGAATATTCAATCGACTCTGAGAATTATTTTAATTCTAAAGAAGATTACGATCAGGCATTAATTGCCACTTATGATTTGCTGCAATCAACATATGTAAATGTTTTATTGGGAGAAATTGCTTCAGATAACACATTGGCAGGAGGAGAAAGTCCTACTGATGTAATTGGTTTTCAGCAAGTAGACGATATGATTCATACTGAAGTAAACAGTAACTTAAGAGATGTCTGGAACTGGATGTTTGCCGGAGTTCAAAGAGCCAATTATATACTTGAATTTCAAAACAAAACAGATTTTACAGGAAAAACACAGCTTATAGCCGAAACTCGTTTTTTAAGAGCGTATTACCAATTTGAATTAGTAAAATGGTTTGGTGGTATACCGATGAAAGGCGATGTAAGGTTTAAAATTGGAGATGAAAAAACAATTCCGCGTGCATCAGTTGAAGAAGTGTATGCTTCTATTGAGGCTGATTTGGTTTTTGCGTCGGCAAATTTATCTCCAATTGCAGCTCAAAAAGGCAGAGTGACAAAAGGGGCTGCTCAGGCATTATTAGGAAAAGCATATTTATTTCAGGGCAAATTTTCTCAGGCAGCAAGCACTTTGCAAGCCTTAATAAATACATCACCTTATTCTTTAGAAACAGATTACAATAAAATGTTTGAATTAGATGGAGAAAACGGACCCGAATCTGTTTTTGAAGTACAGTATACAGATGTTGAAGGAGCAGGCTTTGGTTGTTTGCAATGTAGTGAAGGAAACGTTGCGGTAGGTTTTAGTGGAATCAGAAATTATTCAGGACCAGTTTTCTCTTCAGGATTTAGTTTTAACCTTCCTACTCAGGAATCATCAGATGCTTTTGAAACAGGAGATAAACGTAAAGCGGTTGCTATTTTAGATATTGCGGCCTGGGCTGGAACTAATAGCGGAGTAACTTACGGAAAAGGAAATGAAGATACAGGATTCTTCAATAGAAAATATTTGCCAAGAAAAAGAAGTGATAACGCTGCCGGAGATTTGAATCTAACAAACCCAAACAACTACAGAGCAATTCGTTATGCAGATGTTTTATTAATGGCTGCAGAAGCTTATAACAGGGGTGAAATTGATGATGCAAAAGCCAGAGAATACCTTAATCAGGTTAGAAGACGTGCTTTTGGAGATAATAATCATGATATAGCAGCTTCCGGAGCAGCGCTAACTGATTTTATTTTAGCAGAAAGAAGAGTAGAACTTTTTGGAGAAGGACATCGTTTTTTCGACTTGGTAAGAACCGGAAAAGCAGCTGGAACTATTCCTGGTTTTACAGCTAACAAAAACGAGTTATTTCCGCTTCCAATTGAAGAAATTCAGTTTGCAAATGGAAATTGGGAACAAAATCCTGGATATTAAAAAACATCAATTATGAAAAAAATACATTCTATTATAAGTCTTTTCGTTTTGGCAGTATTTTTTAGCTGCTCAAGCGATAACAGCGATATTGATTTGGATGGTTTAGAAGCTCCTACAAATGTATCGGCTTTGACCACAGTTACGCAGGACAATACAGGTAAAGTTACCTTTGTGCCAAAAGGCGAAGGTGTAACACAATACAAAATTAGTTTTGGAGACGGAAGCGCAGATTCTGATTATATTGGAGCCGGATCAACAGTGGCACACGTATATAAAGAAGGCATTTATAAGTCTAAAATTACAGCAATGGGACTTAACGGAAAAACTACAGAAGTAGAAAAAGAAGTAGTAGTTTCGTTTAAAGCGCCAGAAAATTTAATAGTTGAAATAACAAATGATTTAACGGTTTCTAAAAAAGTAACAGTTAAGGCAACAGCAGATTTTGCTTTGTTTTATGATGTTTATTTTGGAGAAACAGGAAAACCAGATCCAATTTCGGCAAACAATGGAGAAGCTGTTTCATACACCTATCAAAACCCGGGAGTTTACACGATTCGTGTGGTTTCAAAAAGTGCTGCTATTAAAACAACAGAACATACCGAGCAATTTGAAGCCATTTTAATTTTGGCTCCAACTTCTGCGGCACCAACACCAACCAAATCTGCGGCAAATGTTATTTCATTGTTTAGCGATGCTTACACAAATGTACCAATGGGCACTTGGAGAACTTCATGGTCTGATGCGGTATTAGATGATATTAGTATTGCAGAAAATGCAGTAAAAAAATATTCAAATTTAAATTTTGTGGGTGCAGAGCCAACAGCTACAATAGATGCTTCGGCAATGACCTATCTTCATATTGATGTCTGGTCTTTGGATTTTACAGAATTCAGAATCAAATTAGTCGATTTTGGAGCCAATGGCGTTTATGAAACAGGAGGCGATAATGTAGAACATGAAATTAAAGTTACAGCTCCAGAGCAGGGTAAATGGGTAAGTTTAGATATTCCTTTAAGCGATTTTACAGGATTAACAACCCGCGCCCATATTGCACAGTTAATTCTTTCAGGAAATCCTAGCGGAAGCCATACGGTGTACATCGACAATTTTTATTTCTATAAAGAACCGACTGAGGCAATTAAATTACCACTCGATTTTGAATCTTCAACTTTAACCTATACTTGGGGCGGATTTGGAAATGTTGATGCGTCAGTTATTGCTAATCCTAATAAAACGGGAATTAATGTTTCTGATAAAGTTTTAAAATTAGACAAAAAATCAGGAGCAGAAACCTGGGGAGGAGCAAGCCTGAATTTAGAAAATACGCTTGATTATACAAAGGGGACAACTGTAAAAATAAATGTCTGGTCGCCTAAAGTAGGTACTGATATCTTATACAAAATGGAACTTTCGACCTCTCCAAAAGATGGAAATGGTAATCCAACTGTATTTATAGAAGTAAAAGTAAAAACGACAGTAGCAAATGCATGGCAGGAATTGACCTTTGATCTTACAACGGCACCAGATTTTAGCACAAGCATTAAATACGACAGAGTAATTTTATTTCCGGATTTTGGAAAAACAGGGGCAGGAGAAACTTTTTACTTTGATGACATCAAACAATCCAATTAAAAGAAGAAATCATGAACAAAAAAATAATCATAAAGATAATATCCTTATTTACGATTCTCCTTATGGCGGCTTGTCAGAAAGATGATTTCACATTTGGATCTATAGATACACCAACAAATCTTCAGGTAACTGCAGAAATTGTTGGAAAAACAGCCGATGCTCCAGATGGAGACGGTTCAGGAATGATAAAATTAACTGCTACTGCAGATAATGCAATTTCATATAAATATGTATTTAGCGACGGAACTTCAGAAAATTCTCCAAACGGCAAGTTTACCAAACGTTTTACAAAAACAGGGGTAAACACTTACACTGTAACGCTTATTGCTACAGGGAGAGGAGGGGTAGCATCAAATACTACGCTTGATGTTACGGTTTTAAGTAACTTTAGTGATGACGAAGCCGTTCAGTTTTTAACAGGCGGAACTTCTAAAAAATGGTATTGGTCAGCTTCAGAACCAGGACATTTAGGCGTAGGTCAAAATGATGGTGATGAGACTAAAAATTATTATCCAAATCACTATCAGGCCGGAGCTTTTGAAAAAGCAGGTTCACCGACAAGTAGCTGTTTGTATGACAATGAATTGACTTTCTCTCTTGATGGTGACCAATTAAAATACCAATTAAATAATGGAGGAGCAACATTTTTTAATGCTGTATTTGCAAGCGTAGCAGGAGGAAGTGGACCAAGTGATTCTTGTTTAACTTATGATGTCGGCGGAATAAAAACAGTTTCGTTAAGTCCATCAGAATCTGTTGTGACAAAAAATAAAGATCATGCTACACAAACACGTGGCACGATGATGAACTTCTCTGATAACGGATTTATGGGGTATTATATTGGTCAGAATTCGTACGAAATTCTATCAATTACTGCCAACAGAATGGTAGTTAGAGCTGTAATGGGCGGTGATGCTTCATTAGCATGGTACCATATTTTTACCACTACAAAACCAGTTAAGGTTACTGACCCTGTTGTTGATTATACAAACCTGGTTTGGTCAGATGAATTTAATGTTGACGGAGCTCCGGATGCAACAAAATGGAATTACGATTTAGGAAGAGGACCTAATAATGATGGCTGGGGAAATAATGAAAAACAAAACTATACAACTTCAGCATCAAATGTTATTGTTGAAGGTGGAAGCTTAAAAATTACAGCTAAAAAAGAAGCTTCCGGAGGTGTAGATTATTCTTCGACAAGACTAAAATCGGATAGTAAATTTAAGTTTACTTACGGGAAAATTGAAATTCGTGCCAAACTGCCAATCGGAAAAGGAACATGGCCTGCGATCTGGATGCTTGGATCTAATTTCTTAACCAAACCATGGCCTGCTTGCGGAGAGATTGATATTATGGAACACGTAGGAAACAATCAAAATGTTATTTTAAGTACACTTCATTATCCGGGACATTCTGGAGGAGGCGGAAACACAGGATCGAAAACAATTCCTAATGTTTCTACAGAATTTCATGTATATAAAGCAATTTGGAGCCCCGCATCGGTAACAACTTATGTCGATGATGTACAAATTCACAAAGTTGCCAATGATGCCACACTTCCGTTTAATAGCGATTTCTTCTTAATATTAAATGTTGCAATGGGAGGAAATCTTGGAGGCACTATTGATCCTGCCTTCACACAATCGACAATGGAGATAGATTACGTAAAAGTATTTCAATAGAATATAATTAATTAGTAGAAAGTATAAGAAGGTCAGTTCAGGCTGGCCTTCTTATTTTAAAATTTAAAACTATACGATGAAAAAAATACTTGTACTAATGATGTTCTTAACGGTTAGTTTTTGCTTTGCACAAAAGACAGAGAGAAAACTAATATGGGAAGAAAATTTCAGTAAAAAGAAAATAAACGAGTCCTTCTGGAATTTTGAACTCGGAGATGGCTGCCCAAATTTATGCGGTTATGGAAACAATGAAAGGCAAATTTATACCAAAACCAATCATGAGATCAAGGACGGTAATTTAATTATCGAAGCCAGAAAAGAAGGAGAAAAATATACTTCTACAAAAATCACCACCAAAGGCAAAAAAGAGTTTTTGTACGGTCGTATCGAAGCAAGAGCAAAATTGCCGGTTGGTCATGGTTTATGGCCGGCATTCTGGATGCTGGGTGCTAATATTGATTCCGTAAAATGGCCTAAAACAGGCGAAATAGACATATTAGAATATATTGGCCGTGATCCGCACATGGTATATACTACATTGCATACACAAGATAGCCACGGAAACACAATCAACACAAAAAGAACTGAATTTCCAACTATCGAAGAAGGATATCATGTTTATGCTATTGAATGGACAAAAGAAAAGATTGATTTTTTTGTTGATACCACTTTGGTTTATACCTTCAATCCCGAAATTAAAAATGAAGATACATGGCCTTTTGATAAACCATTTTATATAATTGTAAATTTGGCTATCGGAGGTAATTTTGGAGGACCAGATGTAGACGATTCTATATTACCACAAAAGTATTATATAGACTATGTTCGTGTCTATCAATAAAAAATAAATACTAATAATACTACTAAAAAATAGGTGTAAGTTGTTTAAAATAAGATATTTAAATTATTTACGCCTCTTTTTTTAATTTGTTAAAACATTCTAATTCTTTCATATTATTAAGCACTTTCATGGCAAAGTTTAATTTTAATGTATCTTATTTGTAATTTTATTATTAATTATTACTCCATTCATTTGCTTTTTAAAAAAAATATTTGTTAAATTTGGACTCAATATTAACATAACTCAAGATAGGCCTATTACATAAAATTACTTTTTAGAAAAATTACTCCAAATTTTAATCAAAAACTAAAAAAGTAGTATTATGGCTGATCTGCATATTCCAGACGCTCTATTAGTAAAAAACTATGTCGAAGGCAATGAAAATGCCCTTGCGACATTGATAAAAAGGCATGAGTCTAAGATATATGGATTTATATATTCTAAGATAGCTGATAGAGATATTTCAAATGATATTTTTCAGGATACATTTATTAAAGTTATTAAAACTTTAAAATCCAATTCATATAATGAAGAAGGTAAATTTTTGCCTTGGGTTATGCGAATTTCTCACAATTTAATTGTAGATCATTTCCGCAAGACCAAAAAAATGCCAATGTATAGAGAAACAGAAGAGTTTTCTATTTTTTCAATTATGTCTGATGACTCCTTGACCATCGAAAATAAAATGATTTTTGATCAGGTTGAAGTAGATCTCAAAAAGATAATTGAAGAGCTTCCTGAAGATCAAAAAGAAGTTCTTGTAATGCGTATGTATCAGGATATGAGTTTCAAAGAAATTTCAGAACTTACAGGTGTAAGTATCAATACTGCGTTAGGAAGAATGCGTTATGCTCTAATGAATTTAAGAAAAATAATTGATAAACATCAAATTATTTTAACCAACTAATACTATTTTGTAAATTAGCCCGTTATACTTTAAATAACATTAATCATAGTATGGCGAAAATTTACTCTAAAAAAGCATTAGCTTCTAAAAACTTAAAACCAAAAAAAGAAGTAGTTTCTTTTTTATTAAACTATTCACAAGCGCTAACAGTTGTGAAAATTGAAGATAAAAGTTTTGAGATTATAGCTAATTAAACAGCCCACTGCTTTGGTCGGATGTTTATTTCGAAAGAAAAACCAAATGGTCGTTTTGGTTGAAAGCTCACTATTTGTATATAAATACAGATAGTGAGTTTTTTTTTTTTTGACCATAATTTAAGTCTCTTTTTTTCGCGATTGTTATCGTAGTGTTTTCTAACTTTTAATAAAATAATTTTCAGGATCTATTCTTGATTTATTGCATTAGTTTGTTAAAGTTTGATATTTTATGTTATTTTTATTGATTTATTCAATATTTGTTTTATTTTAGTTAAAAAGTTTTTTTTTATTCAAGTAAATCACTTTATTGAAGAGTTTTTCGTATTAAAAAACTTTGAACAGTAAAAAATATTCAAAATTAAGCTAAATATCAGAAGAAGAAATGTTTAACCAATAACCAATAATTTATGAAGAAAAATTACACTACTCTGTTTCATTTTATTTGTTGTGCATCTTAATGTTATTGTTAAGCAAAAAGATTTTTTTGCATACTAACACTTATAAGTGCTACTTGTCCCAAAAGCGACTATAAATAACCACAATAGTCGTTCATATCTATTTAACAACCAAACTAAAATGAAATGAAAAAGAAACTAAAAATACTATCAATTTTACTATTGATAAACTACGCAGCATTTGCTCAAAAAGAGGAAATTAAAGAAGCCCAGTCTTATTTTGATAAAGGAAAACCTGAAGAAGCTTGTGCGATTTTAAAAAAAGTAGAATACTTAGTAATAAATGCACCAGATGAGGTAAAATCCGATTTCTTTTTTACAAAAGGAAATGTTTATAAGGATTTGGCAACCAAAAACATAGATGCTGCAGCAAATTTTGCAATAGCTTCTGGTGCGTATCAGGATGTGCTTTTGTATGAAAATGATTCCCGCAATTACAAATACGCTTTTAAAGCCAATTTAGCTTTAAAAGAAATGAAGTCTAAACTTGTAGATGGAGCATACAATGATTTTAAAGCAGGAAAATACAAAGAAAGCGCAGATAAAAGTTACGAAGTTTACCAGTTTGATAAAAAAGATACACTAAACTTACTTAATGCAGCTTCGGCTTCGTTAGCAGGCAAAGATTATTCTTCTGCAATTAAATATTATGAAAAACTAAAGAAAATAAATTATAGCGGAAAAGGGATCATGTTTTACGCTACCAATAAAAAAACAAAAACAGAAGAATCTTTTATTTCAAGAAGTGCCAGAGAATCAAATATTGCTGCTGGTCTTTATGAAAAGCCAAGAGATGTCTGGCCACCTTCTAAAAAGGAAGAAATTTTAAACTCATTGGCATTTTCTTATATGGAAACAAAAGATTATATCAATGCCGAAAAATATTATGACGAAGGAATACAGTTAAATCAAAATTGTATAGACTGTTATATCAATCTTGCTTATGTCAAAATACAATTAAAAAGAGTATTGGTAGATCAGATGGCTCTGCTTGGCAATAGTCCGCAGGAGATGAAAGAATACGATAAACTAGATGCTCAAAAAGACGAAATTGTAAAAAGCGCCATTCCATATCTGAAAAAAGCACTAGTTATCGAACCAAAAAACGAAGATGCTTTCAAATCACTTTTAGGAATTTACAGATCATTGGATATGACAGCAGAATACAATGCATTGAAAAGCAGTCAATAAATAGACAAACACGAATTTCACGAATTGGCACTAATTACTAGTTTGTGAAATTAGTTTCGCAATTTAGATTTGTGCCAATTCGTGAAATTCGTGTTATAATAAACATATCACTTTTTAGATTTTCTTTTTAAGAGCTTCTTCTATTATCGATTTTTTGCCAATTGTTCTTGTTATAATATCTTTCTCCAAACTCCAGCCTCTTGCAGGCGAATATTCACGTCCGTACCAAATAATTTGCAAGTGCAAATCATTCCATGTTTCTTTAGGAAATAATCGTTTCGCATCTTTTTCAGTCTGAACCACGTTTTTTCCATTCGAAAGATTCCATCTGTACATTAATCTGTGAATGTGCGTATCAACCGGAAAAGCCGGAACTCCAAAAGCCTGAGACATTACCACACTTGCCGTTTTATGCCCGACAGCCGGCAAAGATTCCAGTGCTTCAAAACTTTGTGGAACCTCACCATTATATTTGTCAATCAAAATCTCAGATAAACCATGAATTCCTCTCGATTTCATTGGCGATAATCCACACGGACGAATAATTTCCTTAATTTCCTCCACCGACATTTTCACCATATCATACGGATTATCAGCCTTGGCAAAAAGCAAAGGCGTAATCTGATTTACACGCACATCAGTACATTGAGCCGAAAGCAAAACCGCGATTAATAATGTATAAGGATCTTTATGATCTAGTGGAATAGGTATAGTAGGGTAGAGTTCTTTTAACGTATTTATAACAAATTGTACGCGGGCTTCTTTATTCATTTCCGTATTTTTATTGATGTAAAAATAGCATAATTTTCATGATGTGCCTAATCCAGCTTTCCGTTACAACTCCTCATTGTCAAAGTAACATTTTTAAGCATTAACAAGAGCTTCCTCCGGTCGCTTTCTTAATGCAAAAAATGTAAACTTTCACAATTCCGGGGTTTTCACTTCAATCTGGGGCAAAAAAGTTATGAATTATGAGTTATAAATTATAAGTTATGAGTTTTAGGTTAAGAGTTATGAATGTAATTTTTATGCGCAATCCAAAAATCTAAAATCTAAAATCTAAAATCTAAAATCTAAAATCTAAAATCTAAAATCTAAAATCTAAAATAAAACATATGACAACATTAAAAGCCGGCGATAAAGCACCAGATTTCTCAGGAACAGATCAGGACGGAAAAACACATAAACTGGCAGATTATGCCGGAAAAAAGTTAGTAGTTTTCTTTTATCCAAAAGCAAGTACACCTGGTTGTACCGCAGAAGCCTGTGATTTAAGAGATAATTTTGAGCGTTTTAAAGCCAATAATTACGAGCTTCTTGGAGTTAGCGCCGACAGTGCAAAAGCACAATTAAAATTCAAAGACAAATACGAATTTCCTTTTCCATTACTAGCCGATGAAGACAAGTCTGTAATCAATGCATTTGGCGTTTGGGGACCAAAAAAGTTTATGGGAAAAGAATACGACGGAATCCATAGAACGACTTTCGTAATCGATGAAAAAGGAATTATCGATGAGGTAATTTCACAAGTAAAAACAAAAGAACACGCAGCGCAGATTTTGAAGTAGGAAAAAAAAGTTTCAAAGTTTCAAGTTTCAATTTTCGAGCAATACGCACATTCTGTCATTGCGAGGAACGAAGCAACCGCACTAACAAATAGGGCACAAATTTTGATTTAACAAGTGAGATTGCTTCGTTCCTCGTAAAGACAAAATCCGCGTTAATCTGCGTTTTTGCAACACGAATCCGCGTCATCTGCGTTCTAAATGAAAAGATTGCGATATAGTAATTGAAAACTGAGACTGAGACTGAAAACTAAAAAAAATCCCCGAAAATTTCTTTTCGGGGATTTTTTTTAAGCGTTTTGTTCCAGTTCCTTTTCCGGATGGTATCCAAAAAGGTGGTGCTCTTTTATAATTTCCGGAATACCAGCAGGAAGCATATGTTCCCAGCCTGTTTTTCCCTGATTGATCATTTTTAAAACTTCGCGAGAGAAAACCTCCAGATTGTTTGGGTCATAATTAGCGATATCCACTACTTTTCCGTTGAATTTAAAGAATTTGTACAATTCTTTCATTCTTGGATGTACTTTTAAATTGCTAGAATTCATCAATACACCATTTTCATCCAGCATTGGGTATAAGAAAACTTTCATATCGCGGTAAAATAATTTTCCGAAAGCTTCCAGAATTCCACCACTTAAATGACGATAATATTTCTCATCAAAAATATCAACAAGATTGTTAACTCCCATTGCCAATCCCATTCTCGCTTTGGTATAATTAGCAAAATACTCAACCACTTTATAATATTCCTGAAAATTCGAAATCATAACGGTTTGACCAAGCGAACAAAGCAATTCAGCTCTGTCCATAAAATCGCGCTCGTCAATTTCACCATCAGAGCGTAAATTGGAAAGTGTAATTTCGAAAACCACTAAAGTGTTTTCCTTTTCAACCTTATTTTCTTCGAGAAACATATTTAATGATTTCTCATACATATCCATATTTACTTTCGTAACCGGACGAAAACTTCCTCTTAAGGCAAGTAAGTTCTTTTTGTATAAAATCGCAGCCGGAAGAATATTTTTCCCTTCAGGGTTAAACATTACCGCATCCGTCATTCCGTTTTTAACAAGCTGTAAACTCATCAAACGGTTATCAACATCGGCAAAACGTGGTCCTGAGAAGTTAATAGTATCTATTTCAAGTTGGTCTTTATCTAAGTGATCGTATAAATAGCGAAGTAATCGTTTCGGATCATTGTATTTGTAAAAAGCACCGTAAATTAAGTTTACACCTAAAATTCCAAGTGTTTCTTGTTGAAGTCTTGCGTCAGTTTCCTTAAAACGAATGTGCAGAATAATTTCATTATAAGCTTCGTCTGGTTCAATTTGGTATCGAATTCCAACCCAGCCATGACCTTTAAATTGTTTGGCAAAATCTATTGTGGCAACCGTATTGGCGTAACTAAAGAAAAGTTTATTAGGGTGTTTTTCGCGGCTCAAACGTTCTTCAATTAGTTCACCTTCAAAGGTCAACATTTTTTTAAGTCGGTTTTCTGTCACGTAGCGGCCGTCGCCTTCAATACCGTAAACGGCATCACTAAAATCTTTATCATAGGCAGACATTGCTTTTGCAATAGTTCCCGATGAACCTCCGGATCTGAAAAAATGCCTAACCGTTTCTTGTCCAGCGCCAATTTCAGCAAATGTCCCGTAAATATTCTCGTTTAAATTAATGCGTAACGCTTTGTCTTTTATAGAAGGAATCTGTTCGATGACCTTGTCACCTTTGAGTTTTATTTCTGTACCCATTTTATTTTAAATAGATTTGTTACAAAGTTAGCAAATTAGGCTTCTAATGAAAGAGAAATAATCCCTATTTTTGTAAAAAAAACAAGTTCAATTGAAGATCTATTTTTTAGGTACTGGTACTTCTCAAGGTATTCCAATTATTGGAATCGATCATCCTGTTTGTAAAAGCACTGATGCTAAGGATAAAAGGCTCCGCGTATCCATCTGGATTACGTGGGATGATCATTCATATGTCATAGATTGCGGACCTGATTTCAGGCAGCAAATGCTTTCTTGTGGCTGTAGGCATATCGATGCGATTTTATTTACACACGAACACGCAGATCACACGGCAGGTTTGGATGATATTCGCCCGTTTAATTTTAGACAAGGCGAAATTCCGGTTTACGCCCATCAACGTGTAATTGATAATCTAAAACGCCGTTTCGATTATGTTTTCGAAACCGTAAATAAATATCCCGGTGCGCCAAGCGTAAAAACAATCGAAGTTGTTAATGATCAACCTTTTGCTGTTGGTAATAAAATGGCAATTCCCGTAAATGTAATGCACGGCGAATTACAGGTTTTTGGCTACCGAATTGATGATTTTGCTTATTTAACCGATGTGAAAACCGTTGCAGAAACGGAAGTTAAAAAACTACAGAATTTAAAAGTTTTGGTCGTAAATGCCTTGCGTGTAGAACCTCATGATACCCACTTTAATTTACAGGAAGCACTTGATTTTATCAATCTGGTTAAACCAGAAGTTGCTTATTTAACGCATATTAGCCACGTTTTAGGATTTCACGAAGAAGTACAAAAACAATTGCCTAAAAACGTTTTCCTGGCTTACGACAATTTAGAAATTACAATTTAATTATACCTACAAAATGAAAAAATCCTTAATGCTTTACCTTTTTATCCTTGCGATATTAATGAATATTTTTACTTACATGTTTTACAGCCGTGAAGTAAAATTTGGTGAAGAAAGATATGAAAAAACTACAAAAAAGCTTAGAGACAGTATCAATTTGGTTTCAGGTCAATTAGCCGAAGCAGATTATTTTTCCCTGTCTCATAATGAAAATGCGCAAAATTATTTTGACAATAGTGCTTCTGGCGGAAAAGTTATTTTATATGAAAAATTGATTCCAATTGTAACCGAAAAATTATTAGACCTAAATTCCAATCCAAAAGGAAATCCTTATACAGGACAAGATATGATTGATGGCAAGAAATTTATCATCAATAAAGTGAAAATCTTAAATCACAGATGGATTATCGTTGATTTTAGCAACGGAGAATTATGGGGAGAAGCTTTATTGAAATACTTTGTTAACGATGACGAAAGCATTTCATTCGAAACAAATCAATCACTTTTATATCAAAAATAAGAAAGATTTTTCTTATTTTTGTGTTTAATCAATAAATAGGAAAAATGAAAAAAGTATTTTTATTTTCAGTTATAATTGTTCTTTCATTTTCTTGTGCCAAAAAAGTATCTCAGGAAAATAAGACAGAAGCAAAATCAGAAAAAGTGATAGTTGGGGGTGATGTTGACAGTCACGGTTGCAAAGCTTCTGCAGGCTACACCTGGTCTATTGTTAAAAACAAATGTATCCGAACTTTTGAAGGCACAAAATTATCTCACGCCGAAGAAAGCGGAAAAACATACACAACGGCTGCCTACGTAGTTTTCGAAGGCAACAAAGCTGAACTTTTCTTAGACACTCAAAAAGAATCGATTGTTTTAGAAAGAAAATCAGAAGGGGATTCGTGGGTAAATGGTGATTTACAATTAATTCCCTGGAAAGGTTATGTTTTGAAAAAAGCTGGAAAGATAATTTATACAGGACAATAATAAAGTTTACAGTCTCAGTATTCAGTTTTCAGTTCTAAACTGCGACTGTAAAACTGAATACTGCGACTGTAGCTGAATACTACTCAGCCAGCCAATTCTTAAAATCAAAAAAGTTTTGCGGAGCAACTCCATGACCAACAGGATATTCTTTATAAGTAACCGGAATATTTAATTTCTCAAGAATAGCAGGTGTTTTTCTAGCCCAGTCAATCGGGATAACCTGATCTACAGTTCCGTGTGAGGCAAATATTTTAAGGTTTTTGAAGTCATTATTTTCAAAACCTTCTTTGATGATTTCATTGTTAAAATAACCGCTCATTGCTACAACGCGCTGTACTTTTTCAGGATAAGAAAGTGCAACAGAATAGCTCAAAATCGAACCTTGGCTAAAACCAACCAAAGTTATATTATTAGCATCAATTGGATAATTCGCAACCAATTCATCAATAAATTTTGCGATTACATCACGAGAAGTTTTAGCTTGCTCATTATCCGAAAATTTATTCTGATCGGCATCAAAATTAATAGCGTACCAGGCGTAAGCTCCGTATTGTAAATCATAAGGTGCTCTGGCCGAAATAATATAATAATTATCAGGAAGTTCTGTAGCAAACGAAAACAAATCAGCTTCGTTGCTGCCATATCCGTGTAATAAAAGTAAAACAGGATTTTTATCTAAAATTACTTTCGGTTCTTGTATTTTATATTCTAAAGATAGATTCATTTTCTTTGGAAGTTATGAATTATAAGTTTTGAGTTTCAGCTGAAGTTAAACTTTGTCGAAGTTTTAAACTTTGATAAAGCTAATGTAGTATAAATAAAATCAGTTTTTATCTGCGTTTTTGCTTGCAAATCCGCGTCATCCGCGTTCAAATTTAATATGCTGATAAAACAGATTCGCTAAAGCGAAATGCTGATTTTAACAGATTTCTTTTGGAATTAACATTTAAATTTTGGAATTTAACTTTTACCCAATAGATTTAAACCATTTTTGAAATATATTTCCAACTAAAGGAATCGGTCTCATCTGACCTTGTATAGCGCTAAAAATTCCGTAAGTCCATAATATTGAAATACAAATCCACATAGGGAAAGTGATAAAAAAGCTGTCAAAATTACTGATTATAGCTCCAAAAGAAATAAACGTAAGCGATAGTCCTAAAGCCTGACGAATATGAAAAGAAGCAAAACTATTTTTATTTTCAGAGTTCATAGACATGGCAATTAAAACCCCGATAATTAAGATATAACTGGTAATTGCGATTGATTTTCCCTCTTCGATTGAATTATTCATTGTAATTATTTTGTGATAACAAGTTGGTTTTGATTTAAAATTCCGTAAACAGAACCTTTTATTTCAGTTCCTAAAAAGGCAGAGTTTTTAGATTTTGAAAGAATATTTTCTTTAGTAAAAGTTGATGTTCCTTCCGGATTAAAGAAAGTAAAATTAGCTTTTGAGCCTTCAGTAATTGAAGTATTTTCAAGACCAAAAATAGCTTTTCCTAAAGTCAATTTTTCGATTATAGTTTCTAATGGTAAAACAGTCAATAAAGCTCCAAAAGCACTTTCTAAACCGATTGTTCCGTTTTTAGCGGTATCAAATTCCATTTTTTTGAACTCAATATCAATCGGGTTATGGTCTGAAGTAATGATATCGATAGTTCCGTCTAAAACAGCATTGATAAGTGCTTTTCTGTCTGCTTCAGTCCTCAAAGGAGGAGTCACTTTAAGGCGAGTATCAAAACCTTCTAATTTTTCATCGGTAAGAACCAAATGATGTACAGCGACACTACAAGTTACCTGTAAACCTTTTGCTTTAGCTTCTTTAATTAATTCGACAGATTTTACTGTAGAGATCGTCGGAATATGAAGTTTCCCTCCGGTATATTCAAGTAAAAATAAATTTCTCGAAATTTGCAGTTCTTCGGCCAGATTCGGAATTCCTTTCAAACCTAATTTCGTAGAAACAATTCCTTCATTCGCAACTCCGTTTCCTTTTATGTTTGGATCTTGAGAATAAGTGATTACCAAACCATCAAAATCCTGAACATATTGCAAAGCGATTTTTAGCAAATTAGCATTATCAATACTTTTATTATAATCTCCAAAAGCAATCGCTCCGGATTTTTTCATATCAAATAATTCTGCCATATCTTTTCCTTCGCTTGCTTTTGTCAAAGCACCAATTGGATAAAGTTCTGTAGCAAAACCATTTGCTTTATTTTTTACAAAATTCACCTGAGATTGATTATCGATAACAGGGAAGGAGTTTGGCTGCAAAGCAATTGCCGTAAAACCACTTTTTGCCGCAACGTTCAATCCGTTTGCAATAGTTTCTCTGTCTTCATATCCGGGTTCTCCAAACGAAACGCTACTGTCAAACCAACCTTGAGAAATATGCAGATTATCTAATTTCACTTCGGTTGAATCATCAATATCAAGAATCGAAGTTCCTATTTTTTCAATTAAACCATCTGAAATTAAAAGATCAACAGTCTGGTTATGAAACGGACTTTCTGAATCTATAATTTTGGCGCTTCTGATGATTATTTTCATATGTAGATTTTTTTTATTCAAACATTAAATGTTTTTATTTCTACCATTAAGGAATTAAGTTAGATTAAGAAGTGCTAAAACTTTATTATCTTAATCTCTTAATGGTTCAAAAAAAAGTAAAACGTTATGTTTTACTTTACAAATTTGATGATCGCCATTTCTAATGCTAAAAATAACAGTGCAAAGATAACAAACCATTTCCAAATTTGGCTGTCAGTTCGCTCAGTTTGTAGCGTGTTAAAAATAGTCGAAATGGTATCGGCAGTTTTAAAATCTGAAACTACGTTTGTATTTACCTGATTTAAATCGCTTTCACTTCTTTTATAATTAAAACTCAGGTTTTCGACTGATTCTTTTTTATCAAAAACGCTATAATTCCCCGCAGTTTCAGGGAAGTCATTGAATGTTAGTTTAACTTTATTATTCAATATTTGCTGAATAGGAATAAAAGAATCATCATTTCCTCTTACTTCTAAAATTGCATCTTTGCTCAATAATACATCCACAAAATAAGGCTGATTATTGCCAATAGTTAAAGCATTTACACCTGTTTTTTGATTGTTTTGTCCCATTTTGTAAAAAAGCGGAACTATTAAAGGCGATTGCTGAAAGTTTGAATTTGTGGTATTTATTGGTGCCGAAAAAACTGTAATTCCAGAAACGGGATTCTGAATCATTGTTACAAAGACGCTTTGATCTTCATAAGATAAAACTGCGGGATACGCACTTGAAATATCAAATGATTTACTTGTTTTTGGATATTGAAAATTAGTAATTTTATTTTCAAAAACCCCTGAAAATAAGGGATGATCAAAGTTAATTTTGGTGATTAATTTATCTTTATTTTCAAGGTTCTTAAACTGAATTTTTCCAAAATTGGCTAAAAAAGAATTTAGATTCGAAACGGAACTTTTTTCAGAAGGAATCACAACCAAATTTCCGCCTTTTGAAACAAAGGCTTTCAAAGTGGTTTGCAAAGCCTGAGGTACTTCAATTAATTCATTCAGAATAATAGTGTTTTGTTTTTCTAAACTATTATAATCTAAACTGCTGATCGAATAATTGCTGTAATTGAATTCGGCAGAAGTATAAATTCTGGATAAGAAATTACTTTTTTCAGGTTCGCCAATGCTAATCACATTTGTTTTTTTACTTTTCGAAATGCTAAAATAAAGTTTGTTATCGTAAGTCAGTCCATTATCTTCAATGGTTACGTAACCATGAAAAGCTTCTTTTGGAATCGTAAAATTGATTTTCTTTTTCTTCGAATCAAAATTAATTATCGTTTTGGCTATCAATTTTTTCTGATTGTACAATGCCATCGAAATCGGTTTAAAATCTTCGCCGTAAGCAGATAAGTTAATACCGATTTCGTAGAAATTCTCTAAAGTCTGATTGATGAAAACGCTGTCAATCGAAACGTTGTTTTTTTGTTCGGCTCCCGGAATTATAAAATACGGCTTTTCTTCGGTATCAATATTCTTTACATCTTTTTCAGCTAAACCAACAGCGTCTGTAATAATTACAATATCTTTTTTATGCGCCGATTTATGTGCTTTTATTTTCGCCATTATTGACGAAAGTTCAAAAGGAGTTGCGCTGTATTTTAAGTTTTGTAAAGAATTTTTAGAGGCTTTAATATCTGTATTCCAAAAATTTTCGGTGTTGGTTAACAGCGAAAATTGTGCAGTTTCGGGCGTGTTTTCCAATAATTCCTGAACAGCACGTTTTAACAGTTCCCCTTTTTTGCCTTTTGCCTGCATACTAAACGAATTGTCTAAAACAATGTACATTTCATTTGTTGCATTTTTGCTGTCTTTGGCTTCAAAAAAAGGCTGTGCAAAAGCTAAAATTACACAGGTTAGTAACAATAAACGTGTCGCTAATAATAATCTTTTCTTGATTTTAGAACTTTTTCGGGTTTGTACGGCAAGTTCTTTAAGGAAACGGACGTTTGTAAAAAAAGAGGTTTTAAAACGTCGTAATTGAAACAAATGAACCAAAATAGGAACAATCAATAAAAAAAGAAAGTATAGAATTTCGGGCTGTTTAAAGTGCATTCTCGGTTTGATTTACTTCGCTACGTTTTATTTTTGCGAAGATACTGGTCAAAAATACAAATTTTTAGTTAAATCTTATGGGGATATTTTTTTTAAACCATATAAGTAATGTAAGATATTATAAGTGAATTTTTCTTTTGAGCATTTTTAGAACATATAAACTATTTGTGAGATAATATTAAAGTTTCATTTTTAGTAAATTAAATGAACTTATATGACTTATATGGTTTAAAAAATACAAAGCATAGTTTTAAAATGTAACTTTTGTAAATTCATTTGTAACAAAAAAGAAACTCTGTAATAAGAATTTTCAGTATTTTAGCTAATTCAAAAAACTATAAAAAAACTATGAAAAGATTGTATATTTTGCTTTTTTCAACTTTAGCTTTTACGACTATGGAAGCACAAAACAAATTTAATTTATTGGTAGGAACCTATACCAATACTTGCGATAGTAAAGGAATTTACGTTTACGATTTCGACGCTAATTCCGGAGATTTTAAATTAAAAAGTTCTACAGAAAAAGTGGTGAGCCCGAGCTATTTATCAGTTTCGACAAATAATAAATTTATTTATGCGGTAAACGAAAACGGAACTCAAAGCGCTGTAAGTGCATTTGGTTACGATTCAAAAACCGGTAAACTTAAATTATTGAATACAAATGCTTCATTAGGAGCAGATCCTTGTCATTTAATTAATGATGATAAAAATGTAATTATTGCTAATTATTCCGGCGGAAGTATTGCTGTTTTTAAGAAGAATGCCGATGGCAGTATAACAGAAGCGCAGCAATTAATTCAGCACGAAGGAAAGGGACCAAATGCAGCGCGTCAGGAAAAAGCACACGTGCATATGGTAGTTTTTTCTCCGGATAAACAATTCGTTATATCGAATGATTTAGGACAGGATAAGGTTTTTATTTACAAATACAATGCAGCTTCAAAACATGAAATTCTGACTCTAAAAGGAACTGTTGATGTAAAAGCAGGAAGCGGACCAAGGCATTTAACATTTAGCAAAGACGGAAAGTTTGTTTATCTGGTTCAGGAATTGGATGGTACTTTGACAACTTTTAGTTATGATAAAACCGGAAATCTAAAACTAATTGCAGAAACTAGTATTCTTGCAAAAGGTTTTACCGGTGGAACGGGTGCAGCGGCAATAAAAATTTCACCTGATGGAAAATTTTTGTACGTAACGGATCGTGTTGACGCTAATAATATTTCGGTTTATAAAATTCTTAAAAACGGAAGTATTGAATTGGTAGAACAACAAAGCACTTTAGGAAAAGGCCCACGAGATTTTGCAATTGATCCTACAGGAAGTTACCTTTTAGTTGGACATCAATACACAAACGATATTATCATTTTTAAAAGAGATAAAATCACTGGAAAACTTAAAGATACCGGAAAAAAGATCGTATTGTGTTCGCCGGTAGGATTGATATTTACAAAGATTTAATTTTTAAGGTTCTAAGATGCTAAGCTACTAAGGTTCAAAGTTTTTATGTAGACAAAAGTTTATAATTAAAAAAAGCCCAAAAGATGTGAGATAAATTCTTATCACCTTTTGAGCTTTTTTTTTAATCTTAGAATCTTAGCAACTTAGAACCTTAGCATCTTTAAGGAAACTATTTGTCTTTATCTTTTCTTTTCTTATCTCTGGTTTTCAACATATTTCGATTGACAGAACCGTGAGTTTTCTTTTTGGTTTTTGAAGGTCCGCCAAGATTTACTTTTTTATTCTTTTTAGCTTTATCATGAAAAGCACCTTCACCATCCAATTTTACTTTTTTCATTAAAAACTTAATCGGCTGTTTGTCTTTTTCAGGTTCGATTAATTTGGATGAAATTTCGACTTCTTCAGGAAATTCGGCTATTTCAAGTTCCTGATTCATTAAAACTTCTATTTCTATCTTAAATTCTTCTTCACGAGGTGTGATAAAACTAATTGCTGTTCCTGTGGCATCAGCACGACCTGTACGACCAATTCTGTGCATGTATAGCTCTGGCAATTCAGGAATTTCAAAGTTAATAACGTGTGAAATGTTCGAAATATCCAAACCTCTCGCCATAATATCAGTTGTAATTAATCCGCGAAGATTTCCTTCCTGGAATTCGGCCATTGTGCTCAAACGATAATTTTGAGATTTATTCGAGTGAATTACTCCAAATTGTCCTTCAAAATGTTCTTCAATTCGGGTATGAAGCATGTCTGAAATCTTTTTATTATTCACGAAAACCAAAACACGTTCCATGTTTTCATTCGTTTCTAATAAATGTTGTAACAGGTTTACTTTTGTATTGAAATTAGGAACATTATAAGTAATCTGAGTAATATTTTCAAGCGGAGTTCCTGAAGAAGCAAGTGTAATTTCTTCCGGAAAATCAAAAAAGTCATTTAAAACGGCATCTACTTCATCTGTCATAGTTGCAGAGAATAAAATGTTCTGACGTTTGGTTTTCATCATCGCCAAAAGTGCTGTCAATTGGGTACGGAAACCTAAATTCAGCATTTCGTCAAACTCGTCAATAACTAATTTTTGAGTTTCATCAAAACGAACTACAGCATCAAGAGCTAAATCCATCATTCTACCCGGAGTTCCAACTAAAATGTCAACACCTTCGTAAACAGCTTTTTTTTGTGTATTAATGTTTACACCACCAAAAATACCAAGCGTTTTAACCGACATATATTTGGTTAATTTCTCGATTTCCTCTACAACCTGAACTACCAATTCACGGGTTGGAACCAGAATTACGATTTTTGGCGTATTGGTTGGAGTAAATTTGTATAATTTTAAAAGAGGCAATAAATATGCAAATGTTTTACCGGTTCCGGTTTGCGCAATTCCCATCATATCGCGACCTGACATAATCACAGAAAAGGATTTTTCCTGAATAGGAGTTGGCGTAACAAATCCTAATTCGTCGATTGCTTTTTGTACTGATTTTGGAAGATTGAATTTTTCGAAAGTGCTCATTTACATTAAATTTTGTGCAAATGTACGTTAAATTCGTGGTTTTTTGTTAGAATTATGTTTTTGATAGCGATGTACCCAATTGAAACTTACCATCAGAATGCAAATATTAGAAATCAATGTTAAACACGAATTTCACAAATTACCACTAATTCGTTCGTGAAATTAATTTCACAAACTAAGTTAACCATTGAAATTTGTGCAAATTAGTGAAATTCGTGTTTAATATTTAAAACCCTTCAAAAACGCCCAAACCAAACAAAGCAAAATCATATTTTACCGGATCGTTACTGTCCATTTTACGAAGTTGCAAATCAAGTTCTGCCAATGCTTTTGCGTCGTTTTGCTTACGCGAAAGAATGCCAAGTTTGCGGGCTACGTTACCGGAATGTACATCAAGCGGACAAGATAATGCGGCTGTCGAAATGCTTTTCCAAATTCCCAAATCGACTCCCTTTGTATCCTGACGCACCATCCAGCGCAAATACATATTGATTCTTTTTGCTGCGGAATTATTTAAGGGATCTGAAATATGTTTTTGTGTTCTTGGCAAATGATCGATTTCGAAGAATGTTTTCTTGAATTCGCTGATGCTTTTCTGTAAACTGTCTTTTTCCTGATTTTTGGCAAAAACAGTTTCAAGTCCGCCGTGATTTTTATAAATGTGCTGTAAACCTTTTATAAAGCTGCTAAAATCTTTTCCGTTGAAGGTGCGATGTACAAAATTTTCTAAACGCTCCAGATCATTTTCAGAATGTGACATAATGAAATCGTAAGGCGTATTGCCCATTAATTCCATCATTTGATGTGAGTTTTTGATGATCATTTTGCGGTTTCCCCAAGCAATTGTTGCGCTCAAAAAACCGGCAATTTCAATATCTTCTTTCTGCGAAAATAAATGCGGAATCTGCACTGGATCACTTTCTATAAAATCCTGATTATTATATTGAATGACTTTTTCGTCAAGGAATTCTTTGAGTTCTTTTTGGTTCATGTGAAATGAATGTTCTTATTTATTCGGGTGCCCTAGCCTGATGGGAGCTACATGCCGGGCAAAGTATTATAAATCAATGTTAAACACGAATTTCACTAATTTACACAAATTTCAATGGTTAACTTAGTTTATGAAATTAATTTCACAAACTAATTAGTGGCAATTAGTGAAATTCGTGTTGCTTTCCTAATTACTAATTTGTCCGTCGACCATTACTAATTTTCTGTCGGCCATATTGGCTAAATCTTCGTTGTGGGTTACGATTACAAAGGTTTGCCCGAATTCGTCACGAAGCTGAAAAAATAACTGATGCAAGTTTTCAGCAGATTGTGTGTCAAGATTTCCGGAAGGCTCATCGGCAAAAATGACGTCTGGTTTGTTGATTAAAGCTCTTGCAACGGCCACACGCTGTTGTTCTCCGCCCGAAAGTTCGTTTGGTTTGTGATTTATTCGATGTGATAAACCTAAATATTCTAAGAGTTTTTTGGCCTCTTTTTCTGCTTCTGCTTTTGATTTATTGGCCATAAATGCAGGAATACAAACATTTTCCAAAGCTGTAAATTCTGGCAACAATTGATGAAACTGAAAGATAAAACCAAGATTTAAATTTCTGAAATTGGATAAGGTTTTGTCTTTTTTGCTTTTCTTTTTGAAATATCTGGTGTAATAAATAATCATGGAAATGATAGGTAATAACAAAACACCAATCGTTACTAATCTCAAAATATCATCGTAGATTTTAGCTCTGAAAAACAATAAAAATACGGCTAAAATAATCACATAAATACTTCCTGTCCAGGTAATAATTTTGAATGTTTTTTCTTCTTTCGAATTGTCTTTTTCAACATCCTGAAGCGTTAAAATATTTTCTCCGTTAATGGTTAATGACGAATTTGTATTTTGTTCGGGTTTATCTAAAGTTCCTAAAATTTGCAATAAAGTAGTTTTTCCGGCACCGGAAGCACCCACTATCGAAACAATTTCTCCTTTTTTAATATGTAAATCAACTCCTTTTAAAACTTCCAGTTTATCGTAGAATTTATGTATGTTTTTTGCGTGTATCATTTTGAAACTGTTTCTACAAAGAAACAAAGATTATGATTAGAATCAAATTCTTAAAATTAAATTCCAATATTGAAGTTCCAAATTCCAAATCTCAGTAATATAAAATCTGAAGTCTAAAATCTAAAATTCAAAACCTTGGCTTGAAAATTGAGGAAGTGGTAATTACGAAAAAAAATAGCTATTAGAAATAAATTTACTTTAATGATTTATTTTTAAATTCGAATAATCTCTAAATGAAATAAAATGCAGGATTTGAATGTTACGAATGACGAAAGAATGAGAAAGCTTCTTTTAGGGCTTCTTTTTGATGGTATCGGAATGATTTCGTTTTCGATTCCGTTACTTGGTGAATTCTCAGATGTGATCTGGGCGCCAATTGCGGCTTTTATTATGAGCAGAATGTACAAAGGAAGAGTAGGGAAGGTTGCCGGTTTTTTGACTTTTGTTGAAGAAATAATCCCGTTTACAGATATAATTCCATCATTTACAATTACGTGGATTTACACTTATTTTTTTCAGAAGACCAATGAAGATGTTTAGTCTTTAAACATAAATCCTAATCCCATGCTTTTAAGCATTCTTTTTTCGAAAGCCCAAAAGAAACGGAATTGTCCAAAAACAGTTCCTATAGCAACCAATAAAACCTGATAAATTGGGAATATAATAATTAGGCGAATTAAAGTAAACCAACCTCCAAAATCTTCTTTTGTAATGCCTAACCATACACAAAAAGGTTTAGACAACCATGCAGATGCCGATCCGGTGATGGCAAAAACAATAAATATGATGACCAATTGAAAATTTGAGGTGATGCCCCAACGTTGCTTTAATTTATTCATTTTTATTAGTAATGATTACAAATATAACAACATTATCTTGATGGAACATATCCCCAAAGCTTTTGTTTATAAGTATTTTGAAAATAAATCATGTAGTTGTAAATTAGGTAATTTACTTCGTAGCCGTACTTAATAGTCGGGTTATAATTAATACTCATTTCATACAAGTCTGGATTGTAGCGTTGTGGCTGTAAAACCCGATTATTCCATTCTGTAACATACAAATTGTTCTTGTTTTCAAGATACGACAAGGAATGATAATTTCTGGGATAAGCTCTCGAAGCCAGCCAGGTACTAAATCCGTCATCAATAATGATGACTTCATATTCGAGAGAATCATTTGCAATTCTAACAGTATCATTTACGGCAACATTTTGCTTTACTGCATTATCAGCCGTCTTTTGAGACGTTGAGCAAGCAATAATCGTAAACAAAACAATTAATATGTAAATGCAGTTTTTCATACCTTAAATTTACGAAATTTTTTTTAAAAAGTTGCTAAGGTTCTAAGATGCTAAGATTCTAAGTTTTTTTTTGAAAGGTTCTAAGATTCTAAGTTTTTTATCTTAATTCCATAAAAAAAAAGCTATTTGCACAATTGCAAACAGCTTTTAATTTTTTTTATAAGTATAGAATAAAATCTTAGGATCTTAGAACCTTAGCATCTTAAAAAACTATTTACTCTTAAAAAGTCGCCCAATAAATCCAGAAATTCCACCTTTGCTTTGTGTTACTACCAAAACATCGGCAACATCAACTTTTCCGTCTGCGTTTTGGTCTAAGCCAAATTGCATTCCGTATTTAGAAATAGTATCCATGATGCCTGAAGCCTGACCGCTGTTTCCTGAAATTGCACTGATGATATCCGAAATTTGAAAACCACTATCATTTGGGTCTTTTGCTTTATTTACCAACGAATTTAAAACTTGTGGAATCATACTTGCTGCAACACCGGAAGAAGTTTCATTGCTCAAACCAAATTTTTGACCCAGACTTCCTGATAATTGCTGCGTAATTTGCTGAACAATCGGATTAGAACTGTCAATTGATGATTTTCCACTAAACAGACCGGCTAATTGTTCTGCACCACCTTCTGAAGCAATTTTTTGCAATCCTGCAAAAATAGAATTACTTGTTTCATTTACAACGGCCTCGTTGTGTTCATTTGGGACTGCATTGTTTTTTACAATGGCATCACCTCCATATTGTTGTACTAACTGCGTTAATTGTTCAAACATGATATCTAAAGTTTAAAATTACACAACAAAATTAATTAAAAAGAAAGGGATTTACTACAAAAAACGCAGTAAATCCCTCTAAAGTTAATCTTTTTATTTTATTATTAGCTCAACAAAGAAATAATTTGTGAGGCTAATTCAGTTCCAATTCTGTCTTGTGCTTCTCCTGTTGCAGCTCCAATGTGTGGAGTCAACGAAATTTTTGGGTGCATTAAGATTGCCATCTCAGGTTTTGGTTCGCTTTCAAAAACGTCTAAACCAGCAAAAGCAACTTTTCCAGAATCTAAAGCTTTTACTAAAGCTACTTCATCAATAACACCACCACGAGCGCAGTTAACGATTCCAACACCATCTTTCATGATTGCTAATTCCTTTTCTCCAATGATGTAACCATCCTGGGCAGGAACGTGCAATGTAATGAAATCAGCTTCTTTAAACAATGATTCTAATGATTGAGATTCGATTGTTGTTGTGATAGACTGGCCATCAAAAAACTCAACTTTAATATCAACTTTAGGAATAAAGCTATCTGCAGCGATAACTTTCATACCCAAACCAAGCGCCATTTTTGCAGTAGCCTGACCAATACGGCCAATTCCAACAATTCCAAGAGTTTTTCCTCTTAACTCAACTCCGTTTGCGTAAGCTTTTTTCAAACCGTCAAAGTTTGAATCTCCTTCAAGAGGCATATTTCTGTTTGAATCATGTAAAAAACGAACACCAGAAAATAAGTGTCCAAATACAAGCTCAGCAACAGATTCTGATGATGAAGCCGGTGTATTAATTACGTGAATTCCTTTACTTTTTGCATAATCAACATCGATATTATCCATACCAACACCACCACGACCAATAATTTTTAATCCCGGGCAAGCGTCAATAATATCCTTACGAACTTTGGTTGCACTACGAACCAAAACAACGTCTACATTGTTTTCATTAACAAAATTAGCTACTTGTTCCTGAGCTACTTTTGTAGTTATAACTTCAAATCCACCTTTTTCTAAAGCCAGAATTCCACTTTTAGAAATTCCATCATTCGCTAATACTTTCATTGTGTATATTTTGTTTATTTGGTTAATCGTTTAATTGTTTAACCGAAGAACCAATTATTATGATTTTTTCTTTTTTGATATTTTAAGGGAAATATTTTACGATTAAACAGTTAACAAATTAACGATTAACCATAAAACGATTAAACTTTACTTTCTAAAGCTTTCATTACATCTACCAATACCTGAACACTTTCGATAGGCATAGCATTGTAAATAGAAGCTCTGTATCCACCCACAGAACGGTGTCCAGGTAATCCTGAAATTCCTGCGGCTTTCCATAAAGCGTCAAAAGTTTCTGTATGATCAGCGTTATTTAATAAGAAAGTAACATTCATTTTAGAACGATCTTCTACTGCTGCTGCACCTTTAAATAATGGGTTTCTGTCGATTTCAGTATAAAGTAAATCTGCTTTCGCGTCGTTTAATTTTTCAACAGCAGCAACTCCACCTTTTTCTTTAATCCATTGTAAAGTCAATAAAGAAACGTAAACAGCAAAAACCGGAGGCGTATTGTACATACTTTCTCCCTTAATGTGTTTAGCATAATCTAACATGCTAGGAATTGTTCTTCCGTTTTTCTCTAAGATTTCTTCTTTAATAACCACAAGAGTAGTTCCTGCAGGTCCCATATTTTTTTGAGCACCGGCATAGATTAAATCAAATTTAGAGAAATCCAAATTGCGTGAAAATATATCTGAACTCATATCGCAAACAACAGGTACATTTGTTGTTGGAAATTCTTTCATTTGAGTTCCAAAAATGGTATTGTTACTTGTACAGTGAAAATAATCAGCATCACTTGGTATAGTGTATCCTTTTGGAATATGGTTGTAGTTTTCTTCTTTTGAAGAAGCTACAACAACAGTTTCTCCAAAATATTTAGCTTCTTTTATAGCGGCAGTTGCCCATGTTCCTGAATCTAAATAAGCAGCTTTCCCGTTTTCTTTCATTAAATTATACGGAGCCATTAAGAATGCTGTACTTGCGCCACCTTGTAAAAATAATGCCTGGTATCCTTTTCCCTGAAGTTCTAAAAGTTCTAAAGCAAGGGAGCGAGCTTCTTCCATTACTGCAACGAAATCTTTGCTTCGGTGCGAAATTTCCAGAATAGAAAGTCCTGAATCATTAAAATTTAATATTGCTTTTGATGCCTTCTCAAAAACTTCTTGAGGTAAGATACTTGGTCCTGCGCTGTAGTTGTGTTTTTTCATGGTTGTTGTTAATAGTCGGAAATTTTAAAGATGCAAATTTCGGCAATAGGAGCTGAAAAAGCGATAAATTATTCGAAATAATTAAACATTTTTTTACTTTGTTGTTAACAAAAACGTTATAGTATCAACGTTATCTGCATAATCCCACAATTGAGGATTTTGTGTTTCTCCGAACGGAATACTATTTTTAATTAAATCGTTGCTTACGATGCATTGAATTTGTTCGGAATCAGTTGTAAGACGATTTTGCAGCTCTTCGATGTTTTCATAAAATTCATAAAAAACACTGGAAATAGGAGATGCGTAACTCGGATCTTCTTTTAAAGTAAGAAAACCATTGTCCAGTAATTTGAAATTACTCATTAAAAAAACTGCTTTATTGTAATCGTAATTATTGGCGTATTTTTCGTAGTGAATAACATCCTGATATTTAAAAATAGCCTGAAAAAAAGCATCAAATGAATAGCCTTTCGGAACAAAAAGTTTAGAAACATTGCGGCATCCCAAACCAAAATACCTGAAAATATCTTCGCCCAGCGCTTCTAATTGTTCATGTGTTTCTTCTCCGTTTAAAACGGCTGCCGAATTTCTGTTTTTTCGAATGATTGATGGTTTATCTTTAAAGTAATATTCAAAATATCGGGCTGTATTATTGCTTCCGGTGGCGATTACGGTGTCAAAATTTTCCAGCTTGCCTTCCACGAAAGTGATCTTGTCTTTTAAGCTTTCATCAGCGGCAATCAAATATTTGGCTAAAAAAGGCAATAAGTGCTGATCGTTTGACGAAGTTTTGATTAAAGCTTTATTTCCGGTAATTAAAACGGAAAGAAAATCATGAAAACCTACCAATGGAATATTTCCGGCTAAAATTAGCGCGACTGTTTTCTCGTTTTTGTTATCCTGAGTGTCAAAGGAATATGCCGAAAGCCATTTGTTGATATTTTCTTCAGTCAGCGCATCTGCCCATGATTGTACTGCAAAATACACTTGTTCAGGTGTATACCATCCATTATGAGATTGTGATAAATAGATCAGCTTTTCGAAATCATCAAAAAATAAATCGTTATGCAGAACATCCGATTTTTTAATTGTATCGTTTTCAGAAAATTGTTTCAGAAATTTTCCTAATTCAACAAAAACACTTTTTTTTGTTTCTAATGTCATAATGTTTGTTTATGAAGAGTTTTGATTGTAATTTTGCACAAAAATAAGCTATATTAAGTTATAAGACAAAGCAGAATAAAATCTTCACATTATTATTTTTCAACTTGTAACTTTTAACTCATAACCAAGAAAAAAATGGCAATAATTATAACTGACGAATGCATCAATTGTGGGGCTTGCGAACCAGAATGCCCTAATACAGCAATTTATGAAGGTGCCGATGATTGGAGATATAAAGATGGAACAAGTCTTAAAGGAAAAGTAATTTTACCAGACGGAACTGAGGTTGATGCAGATGATGCTCAAACGCCAATTTCTGACGAAGTGTATTATATTGTTCCTGGAAAATGTACGGAGTGTAAAGGTTTTCATGATGAACCTCAATGTGCTGCTGTATGTCCTGTAGATTGTTGTGTACCAGATGATAACCACGTAGAAGATGAAGAAACCTTGTTGAATAGACAAGCGTTTTTGCACGGAGAATAATATCTTTATTCAATTTAAAGATCAAAAAATCCTGAACTTAGCTGTTCAGGATTTTTTTATTTACGAAATATAAGTTTTTTATTATTTTTATAATGTATTATGCTATTTATAATGATTTATTTTGTTAATTTGATGGCAATATTTAAATAATTGCCTATGAGAGGACTGCTGCTTTTATTTGTTGTTTTCGTTAACACTGCCATTTTTGCTCAAAAAGTGGAGTATTCTATTGTCGTAAAAGATATTGAAACACAATTGCCAATAGAAAATGCAACTGTGCTGATTATGAAAACGAAACAAACCTTAATAAGTAATCAGGACGGAAAGGTAACTTTTGAATTGGAAGGTGGGTCTAATGTTCAGGTTTCGGAGACCAATTACGAGAAAGTGACCCTTCGTTGGGGATCTTTAAAACCGGATTTATTTGTTGTTTATCTTAAAAACAACAACAGCAACAATAAATTAGAAGAAATTGTAGTATCTAAAGAAAAACCAGAAAAAAATCTTCAAAAAATTGTTTCTAATTCCAGACAGAAATTAGCCAATAATTACCGATTAAAAGTCTATGTAAGAGAGTTTTTTATGCTGGATAATAAATATTCTTATTATAATGACGGATTGGTCAATTTTCAATTTGAAGGCGATCAAAAAAAATCAACAACAACATTATTAGTAGAGCAAAACAGATCTTATGGATTGCTGGAAAATGATGTTTCTGCCGATTTAATGGGATATAATTTGAATAATATTATGGAGAATTATTCAAATTTAAAATATTTCGATCCTCTTTTAGATTCAAAAACAAAGAAAGAATACGAGTTTACAACAACAGGACATCCAAATAATAAGGATTATTATATAATGTCTGTAACACCGTTGGATAAATCTAAAAAGGCTTTGGATACTTTTGAAATTATTTACGATCCAACAAAAAAGTTAATCGTAGAGTTTACTATTAGTATAAAACCTGGTAATCTTGCTCAAATAGAAGAGCAAACAAAAGAAGGTTCAAAGAATGTTACCAGATCACAAGTTAAAGTAACGTACAGAATTGATGATGAAGATTATTATTTACTAAGCTCAAATGAAGAAATTGCGTATGATCTTATTTTAAAAGATCAGGTTAAAAAAAATATTCAGATTCGAAATAATTTTATCACCACAAATTTTAATAGACAAAACTTTACTTATAAAGAAAGTGATGTTTTTAAAGAGAAAACACTTTTTAATAAGCAGAACAAAATTCTGACCAAGTATTGGGATTTATCTGGATTTACGGCTACTGAAGAAGAAAAAACTTTAATAGAAGGATTAGAATTTAAAATGTAAAGTAAAAATCTCGAGTTCGAAACCCGGGATTTTTTATGTTCTTTTTTTAGCTACAATTACATAAGTATCATAGGCATACGTTTTTCGGTCAATAGTTTTTATTATTTCGAAATTATTTAAATATAAAAAAAGCTGCATTTCGTTGAGTGTAAAAACCCGAACGGTCGAAAAATCATTTTCTATAATTTCCTTTTTGCCATCCACCAAAGTGTAATATTGAGCAGTCCATTCGAGCATAAAATTTTCTAAGGAATTATTGGTATCCCAATGACTTTCTCTGATATAATTGACATTTTCGTACTTGGCTTCGTGCGTGATAATTGGGTTTTCTTTGGTAAAAGGAATGAACCTGTTGGCATCAATAAAATCAAAAATGATAACACCGTCATCATTGAGGTTTTTATAAATTGAATCAAAAGTTCTGTTCATGTCATCATTTGTAATGAGATAACTTGTAGATCTTCCTGTAATTAAAACAGCATCTACAGGCTTGTCAAGTTTAAAATCACGCATATCACCCTGAGTAAAAGAGCAATTTGAATTTCGTTGTCTGGCTATTGCAATCATATCGTCGCTATAATCCAAACCCTGATAATTTTGATTGTTTTGGTCGAATCTTTTAGCAAGATTTCCGGTTCCGCTTCCAATTTCAAGAATGCTAGAAGCTTTGTTTTCCTGAATTAGCGTGTTGTAAAAAGCATATTCTTCATCATAATCAACAAAAGTCTGGTACATTGCATCGTATATCGCTGCCATTTTTCCATCATATAAATTTGCCATAATTTGAAAATTTTAATATAAAAATATAAAAAAGGGCTGTCATAACGACAGCCCTTTAGCGTTATTAACCAAATGTGAATTAGAATTTATAATTTACAGATAAATTAAACATTGTTCCTAACTGGCTGAAATGGAAACCATCATAAGTCATTCTTGAATAACGTTGGTTAAATGTAAGTAAGTTAGATTGTTGTTTAGTTTGTGCAGGATCTGCTAATAATGCTGCTCCGGCTTCATTTTCTGCTACGAATTTCCATTCAGGCAGAACATTAAATAAGTTGTTTACGTTTAATGCAATTGTAAGTTTTTCGGTAGCACTAAAATTCACGCCTAAATCAGTAACAATTTTAGGAATAAATTCTGTTTTTAGGTTAGCTGCTAAATATTCTGCAGAACCAACTGGTGCATTTGGATCATTTGTAGCTAAACCATCCTGATTAAAAGTAGTTTTTCCGAAATAAGTATTATTTAAAGAAAATCCGAATTTACCAATTTCGTAGTTTATACCAAAAATCCATTTTGTCTCAGGTCTTGAAGTAAAAGTCAATGAATTTAAGATATCTCCGAATGAATTGTTAGTTACAGGAGAAATTCTTTTATTATCTAAAGTAATATTTCCAGATACGTTAAATCCTAATTTACCTTCACCAATTCCAATATTATTGTAATTCGCTACTACATCTAAACCAGAAGTTCTGGAATCGAATGAGTTAGAAAACCAAGCCACATCTCCAAACTCAGTATCTTGTCTGTCTCCTAATACAATTCTGTCTTCTACTTTAATATTATAGTAATCAATTGTAAAATTGAAGTTTGTAAAAGGTTTTGCACCAATACCAACAGTTATGTTAGTTGATTTTTCAGCATCTAATTGTGGAATTCCTAATTGACGCGCCTGAGGAGAAACGTTATTGATAATACCACTAATTTGAATTCCTTGTCCGGCTACAAATGAATATTGTGATTTTTGAGTGTAGATTTGGTGTAAAGTTGGCGCTCTGAAACCTGTAGAAACAGATCCTCTCAAGGTAATTTTATCATCAAGAAATTTATATCTTGTACTTGCTTTCCAAACTGTTGCACCACCAAAATCGCTGTATTCTTCATGACGTACTGTTCCGTTTATTAAGAAGTCTTTTGTAATATCATAAGCAACATCAAGATAAACACCAACATTGTAACGGTTCCATTTTCCTGAATTTTCAGGTCTGTTTCCTGCAAATGAGTCAGCTCCCGTACCATCCCAAGAAGCTTTATCACCTTCCATAACAGTAAAATATTCAGATCTAAATTCAGTACCAAAACCAATACTGATTTTGTCAGATATAATTTTAGAAACATCAATATTTCCAACCAGGTGATTAAAAGATGTTCCTCCTGGTTTAAACGAAATTGGGCTGTTTTCTCTGTAAACATTGTTTCCGTCTGCATCAAGAATCGAAGATCTGTTTACTGAGTTGTTTACCGAATAAACTTGTTTGTTACCACCAACTGTTATACTTGCGTCTGTGTTCCATCCATTTTTAACGGTTTTAAAACCTAAAGTACCATTATAGTCACTTAAATCTCCTTCAAAGGTTGGGCCATATCCATCATAAGAAGGATTTACGTCATCACCATTTCCAAAGAAATCATTCAAATAAGGATCATCAGATAATGGTCTCCAATAAGGAGTTCTGAAATTGGCAAATGAATTTACTTTTTTGTAAACATAAGCAGCATTATAATACAAACTTGTATTATCACTAATTTCGTTTCCACCATTAATAAGGAATTTTGCTGCAGCTGTTTCAGGCGAACCATTAATGTTTCTTGCATCAGGATATCTGCTTAAGAATTCATTTACGGTTGCAACGGCAGCTGGTGATCCGTCTAAAAAGTCATTTGCTTCACCCTGAGCATCAACTGTTCCGGGTCTGTTAGCTAAATTTACTTTAGAAAAATCAAGAGTATAATTCAAAAAGCCTTTTTCGCCAACAGTAGTTCCCTGGTTTAAACTCACGCCCAACATTTCTCCATCACCTTCAGAAGTAATTCCGCTTCTTACAGTTAAGGATCCATCTGTTCTGTTTTTCTTTAAAATAATGTTCATAACACCTGCAATCGCATCAGATCCGTATTGCGCAGAAGCTCCATCACGAAGAATCTCAACTCTTTCGATCGCGTCTGTAGGAATCGCAGAGATATCTGCACCCGTTTCACCACGTCCCGGAGAAGTTTGTACATAAAGTAAAGAACTTAAGTTTTTACGTTTACCATTAATAAGGATTAAAGTTCTACTCGGCCCCATGTTTCTAATTTCGTACGGATCCAGTAATGATGTAGCATCATTTACAGGAGTCTGTACCGTATTAAAAGACGGAATCTTGTACTGCAAAGCTTTATCAAATGTGGCTTGTCCTGTGGCTGTTAAATCTTTGGAGGATAAAACATCAATAGGTAAAGCACTTGTTGTGTTACTTCTGGCCGCGGTTCTGGAACCTGTAACAACAACTTCATCCAAATTTTGTCCTCCTTCTTCAGATAAAACAACATCAAGTTGAGGAGAATTTGCCAGCCTGGTTACGCTGTTGTACCCCATGTAAGTAAAAATTAATGAAGCCCCTTCTTTAACTGTAATTTTATACGATCCGTCAATATCTGTAGACACGCCGTTATTAGTACCCTTTTCGACAATATTAACACCTGGCAGTGGATTGCCTGTGTTGTCTTTTACTACACCAGAAATTTGCTGTTGTGCAAAAATGACGACCGTGTTAAATAGAAATAATAGAATTGCAATTTTTTTCATGTTTAATCTAATTTTGGTTAAAATTTGTATGTTGGTTTGTTAAATATTGTGATAAAAATAGCGTTATTTAACAAAACATTATAAAAAAGTTTGATTTTTTTTAAGAAAAGTCGTAAAAAAACATATATCGTCATTTTTTGTTTACTTAAGAGGTATTAAATCTTATATTTGCAAAATTTTAAGCCTAAAATCTATCATTTTAGCAAAAAATTAAAAAGAAGAAAAAACGTTCAAATCAGAAGCTAAATATTTGATATATAAATCAATAATTACGGTGTCTGACAGAGATAAAATCAAGTAAAAAACAAATATTATCTACATATGAAAGCAGGAATTGTAGGATTACCAAATGTTGGAAAATCGACTTTATTTAATTGTTTGTCGAATGCAAAAGCACAAAGTGCGAATTTTCCGTTTTGTACAATCGAACCTAATATTGGTGTTGTTAACGTTCCGGATCCAAGAATTAACAAATTAGAAGAGTTGGTAAAACCAGAACGCGTGCAAATGGCAACTGTTGATATTGTAGATATCGCAGGTTTGGTAAAAGGTGCGAGTAAAGGTGAAGGACTTGGAAATCAGTTTTTAGGAAACATCAGAGAGTGTAATGCTATTATTCACGTTTTACGTTGTTTTGATAATGATAATATTGTACACGTTGACGGAAATGTAAACCCAATTCGTGATAAAGAAACTATCGATATCGAGTTACAGTTGAAAGACTTAGAAACCGTTGAAAAACGTTTGGAAAAAGTAAATCGTGCCGCTAAAACCGGAAATAAAGAAGCACAGACAGAAAAAGCACTTTTAGACAGAATCAGAGAGGCTTTATTACAGGCAAAATCAGCTCGTACTGTTGTACCTCAAGGTAATGATGAAGAAGTTTTAATGGAATCTTTTCAATTGATTACTGCAAAACCAGTTTTATACGTTTGTAATGTTGATGAAAATTCAGCCGTAAATGGAAATAAATATGTAGATCAGGTTCGTGAATTAGTAAAAGACGAAGATGCTGAAGTTATTATCCTTTCAGTAGGAGCAGAAGCTGATATTACAGAATTAGAAAGCTACGAAGAGCGTCAGGTTTTCCTTGAAGATATGGGATTAACAGAACCGGGAGCATCAGTTTTAATTCGTGCAGCTTACAAATTATTAAAACAGCAAACTTACTTTACAGCGGGTGTAAAGGAAGTTCGTGCCTGGACTATTAATATTGGAGCTACAGCGCCTCAGGCAGCCGGAGTTATCCATACTGATTTTGAAAAAGGATTTATTCGTGCAGAAGTTATTTCATACGAAGATTACGTTCAGTACGGTTCTGAAGCAAAAGCAAAAGAAGCAGGAAAATTCAAAGTAGAAGGAAAAGAATATATTGTTAAGGATGGTGATGTAATGCACTTCCGTTTCAACGTTTAACTTTTTTTTGAGAATAGAACTTTAAGAATAGAATAAAGAATAAAGAGAATAGACTTGAACTGCTGGAGAAATTCAGCAGTTTTTTTTATGCTCTAACCTAAGATTAAGATGAAGTTTGTGGTTTCTCCCTCCGGTCGAAATGACAAAAAATGCATATAACATAAAAAAATAAAAATCCGTGTAAATCTTTGTTTTCGCTTTAGCGAATCCTCGTCATCTGCGTTCTATTTTCACCACAATCCGTATTTAAAAACAAATAAAATTTGAAGTTTAATTTTTTGGCTCAAAAATTGGTTATCAGAAAAAAGTATACTTTTAACCAACCAAAAACAATAAAACCAAAATGCTAAAAAATACCTTTAAATTTTTAAGCTGGACACTTTTCGGAATCTTCAGTTTTCTCCTTTTATATGTACTATCCGTTTTTCTGATTTCTAAAATCACTGTTAATTCAAATATCGATTTGATTAAACAGCAAAAAACAATTCCAATTTACATTCTTTCCAATGGCGTTCATACAGATATTGTTGTTCCTGTAGTAAATGATATAAAAGACTGGCGAAAAGAAATTCAGTTTAGCCAGACACAATCCAAAGATTCTTTAATGAATTTTATAGCTTTTGGATGGGGCGATAAAGGTTTTTATCTCGACACGCCCGAATGGTCAGACTTAAAAGCCAGCACAGCCTTAAAAGCTACATTTGGTGTAAGTTCATCAGCGATGCACACTACATTTTTCAAACAATTAAAAGAAGGTGAAGATTGTAAACGAATTTTAATTTCTAAAGAAAACTATCAAAAACTGGTTTCTTATATTTCAGACAGTTTTAGTAACCCAACAAATCCCCAGTGGATTGAAGGACACAGCTACGGAAGAAAAGATGCTTTTTATGAAGCAAAAGGAAGTTACAGTCTGTTTTACACTTGTAACACCTGGGCGAATAATGCTTTGAAAGCCGCTAATCAAAAAGCCAGTTTATGGACGGTTTATGATAAAGGGATTTTTTGTCATTATAAATAAGATCTCTTATGAAAAAGATATTTTTAATCCTGATTATAATAGTTGTATCAACGTCATGTAGAAAAGCTGATGCAGCAGCCGAACCTTATGGAAGTTTATCATTTTACTTTGAGAATCCCCAACCAATAAATAATTCTGAATTAAATAGTTTCCCTTCTAAATTTAAAGGATTATATATGAGCCCGGATTCTACTTTTTTAAGAATTGAATCAGATAGAATTTTAAGGGAATACTTTTTTAAATTTAAGGTTGATAGAAAAGAAATGGATTCATTAAAATCTGAATATGATCTTGTTGATGGAAAATTAATAACCAAGGACACTAAAAATAAGTTTGATATAAAGATAGTTGGTGATTCTATAGAAGTGTCTCAGAAAATTACGGATACACTATATAGATTATCATACAATCAGAAAGTAAAACGTATTGAAGGTTATTTAGTTTTAAGTACGAGAGATTCTATTTTTTGGGAAATAGAAATGATATCATTAGAAAAAAATGTTCTTAAATTTAAGAGTATTTATCTACCAGAAGACTTGCAAAAATTAGATTCAGTTACAGCTATAAAAGGAAAAATGTTAGATTCACTTTCTTATCTAATACAACCAACGCGAAAAGAATTCAAAAATATTTTAAAAACTAAAAAAATTGGTAATGATCGCGAGTATACAAAAGTTTCAAAATAAGTGGTATTAATTTCAAGAATAAACATGGTAAAAATGTAAAATTTGCTCAGAAAGCGACAATTCAAAATTTTAACTTATTGCTTAAATTTGAGAGAATATCCAAAAATCGAAGTATCGTGAAAATTAAAAGTATATTCTCCAAAACGTGGTTTCTTCTCAAGAATACCTTTCTAGAATTTAATGATGACAACGCTATTAAACTTAGTGCAGCATTATCGTATTATACCATTTTTGCATTGCCGCCATTATTGATTATTATTATAACAATTTGCGGTTTTTTCTTTGGTGAAGAAGCAGTAACGGGACAATTATACGGGCAGATTAACGAGATGGTTGGAAATGAAGCAGCAATTCAGATTCAGGAAGCTATAAAAAACGTACAACTTTCCGGAAGTAATGTTTTTGCAACCGTTTTTGGTATTGTAATGTTACTAATAGGTGCTTCGGGGGTTTTTGCAGAAATACAAAGTTCTATTAATTTTATTTGGGGTTTACGAGCAAAACCAGATAAAGGCCTTAAAAAATTCATACAAAACAGATTAATGTCATTTTCAATGATTGCGTCCGTTGGGTTTTTAATGCTTGTCAGTCTTTTGGTAAATACAACTCTTGATTTGGTAAGTACCCGATTAAAAATATACTTCCCGGAAAGCACTGTTTATTTGTTTTACGTTGTAAATATTTTTATTGTTTTGGCTAGTATTACGCTTCTTTTTACCATTATTTTCAGAACATTGCCAGACGGAAAAATAAGATGGAAAGATGCAATTATCGGTTCATCCGTTACAGCTGTTCTTTTTATGATTGGTAAATTTGCTATCGGATTTTATTTAGGAAGCTCTACAGTGGCATCAGTTTATGGTGCGGCGGGTTCTGTAATTATTATTTTGGTTTGGGTGTATTATTCAGCAATAATTCTGTATTTTGGGGCAGAATTTACCAAAGTCTACGCTAAGTCATACGGAGGAAAAATTTATCCAAATGAATATTCAGTAGAAATACAGAAAGAGATTTTTGAAATAGAAAAATAATATTACCATAGATTTCATTGATTGTAAAGATTTCTTATGATATTTTTAATCTTTAAGATTTAATCTGTGGCAAGAACTTTGCTGTCAGAATATAACATAAATACCACAATATGAAAATTATAGCCTTTGGAGGAAGTAATAGCCAACAATCAATCAATAAAAAACTGGCAACTTATGCTGCAGGTTTAATTGAAAATGGAGAAGTTGAAGTTTTAGATTTAAATGACTTCGCAATGCCATTATTCAGCGTCGATTTAGAGAAAGAAATCGGTCAGCATGAAAAAGCAAAAGCGTTTTTAGCCAAACTGGCAAGCGCAGATATTTTAGTCGTTTCTTTGGCTGAAAATAATAACAACTACTCAACAGCTTTTAAAAACATATTCGATTGGTCTTCCCGAATTACCAAAGAAGTTTTTCAGCAAAAACCAATGTTACTAATGGCAACTTCGCCAGGTACAAGAGGCGGAGCTTCTGTTTTAGAAATTGCGCGTAATGCTTTGCCAAGATATGGAGCCGAAATAAAAGCTACATTTTCGTTACCGGCCTTCAATGCTAATTTCGATTTAGAAAAAAATCAAATTTCTAACGCCGAATTAGACAAAGAATTAAAAGATATTATAAAAGATTGTTTCTAATTTATGACACCAAAAAAGATTGTTTTTTTATTCCTTATAAATGTTATTTTCCTGTATTCTTCATTTGCACAAAAATATAATGCAGTTGATAACATCGTTTTAAAATACCCAAAAAGTTTTAGTACAACCGAAAAATTGGCAGAGAGAATCGAAAAGGATTTTACCTCTGATTACGACAAGGCGCGAGCAATTTATAGCTGGATTGCCTATAACGTAAGGTATGATTATGCTGCTTTTTTAAATCCTCCAAAAGCGCAGGGCTTTAGCTATCGTTCAGAAGCCGAAAAACAAAGAAAGATTCAGGCATTGAATGATCAAATGGTTGAAAAAGCATTTAAGTCTAAAAAAGCGGTTTGTGAAGGTTTTACGGTTTTGTATCAACGTCTGGCTTCATTGGTTGGAATTAAGTGTGAAATTGTTCGCGGAGATTCTAAGACCCGATTAGTTGATATTGGCCGAAAAAATACGACTTCAAATCATGCATGGAATATGGTTTTGATTGATAAAAAATGGAGATTAATAGACGTTACCTGGGGGCAAGGCTATTATGACAGCAGTAAAGGAAGAATGGTAAATGACTTTTCGGCTGTTTATTTTGATACAGATCCGGATTACTTTTTTTCCAAACATTTTCCTGATTCAGAATCTTATTTGGGAGATAAATTAAGCAAAGAAGATTTCCTGAACGGACCTTTAATTTATAATAAAACCATCGAGAAAGATTATAAAATCAAATCGCCGGATTCTGGTATAATTGAAGTAAGAAATGGCGATAAAATCACTTTTGAAATCAAAAATATTTCAAAATCAGATCAGTTTTATTATTTAAATAAAAGAAATCAACCCGTTAAAATCACTAACGGAAGAGAAAGAAAAGGCGGTTTAGAGTTTCAGATAACTTTTGACAATACAATAGGAGAGTATATTACTTTTTTTGTAGACACAAATAGTATTGCAGCATTTAAAGTGGTTTCTAAGTAAGGATTTTTAAGCAAAGTTGATTTATATCATTTTCTTCTTTTACCGAATTGGCGTATCTTAGCAGTTACGGATTTGAAAAAAAATATAGCACTTGCCTTATGGAAACAACTTTTTTGAAATCGATTTTAGATAATGATTTCTACAAATTTACGATGCAGCATGCCGTAATCAGACTTTTTCCAAAGGCTAAAGTACGTTATGGATTTATCAATCGTGGTAAACATGTTTTTCCGCAAGGTTTTGCAGATTTACTTCGAAAATCGGTTGACGCACTGGCAGATTTGCGATTAATAAAAGATGAAAAACATTATTTATCGCATTATTGTCCGTATCTCGATCCTACTTATTTAGATTTTTTACAGGGCTATAGTTTTGATCCTTCAGAAGTTAAAATTACTCAGGAAGGTTCAGAAGTTAAAGTCGTTGTAGAAGGTTTTTGGTATCGAACCATTTTGTGGGAAGTACCTTTAATGGCATTGATTTCCGAACTTTTTTATAAATCAAATCACTTAATTCGACTGAATGATGATGCTATAAAAACGCTCACTAAAAATAAGATTGACAACTATAATAAATTAGGAGTTTCTGTTTTAGAATTTGGTACAAGACGACGTCATTCGTACGATGTACATGTTTTGGTCAATGAAACACTGCGAACTTTTGGCTCAGAAAGTTTCATTGGTACAAGCAATGTTCATTTTGCCATGCTCAACAACAGACGCCCTTTAGGAACTCACGCACACGAATGGTTTATGTTTCATGCCGCACAATATGGTTTTAAAATGGCAAATTCGATAAGTCTCGAACATTGGACGCAAGTTTATGGCGGTGACCTCGGAATCGCTTTAACAGATACCTACACAACAGATATATTTTTCAATCAATTTGATAAAAAATACTCTAAACTTTTTGATGGTGTAAGGCACGATAGTGGCGATCCTGTTGAGTTTGCTCAAAAAGTCATCTCTCATTATACAAAAATGGGAATAGACCCAAAATCCAAAGCTATTGTTTTTTCGGATTCGCTTAATTTTGATAAAGTAAAAACGATTGCTGATTTTTGCAGAGACAAAATTAAAATGTCATTTGGCATTGGTACTAATTTTACAAACGACGTTGGTTTACCGCCAATGAATATGGTCATAAAATTAACCGAAACTAAAGCTGACAACTTACACTGGCAAGGCGTCGTAAAACTTTCTGACGAAAAAAACAAAAATACGGGAACTCCCGAAATGATTGCTTTGGCAAAAGAAGTTCTGGGAATAAGATAGTATTTTTGTATTTTAGAACTGATATTTTATACTTTTAAAGTCTGTATTATTTTAAAATCAATTTAAATAGAATTCAAAGCTGTTATTAATCATAACAAAAAAGAAATACGCTTTTATTTTTTAGCTAGAAATGGTACATTAGCCGAAAATCCAATTCATTTATGCTAGAGCAAAATCAATATAACGAAGATAATATCCGATCACTCGACTGGAAGGAGCATATTCGTATGCGTCCGGGAATGTATATCGGAAAATTGGGAGATGGATCTTCGCCGGATGATGGTATTTATATTCTATTAAAAGAGGTTTTAGATAACTGTATCGATGAGTTCGTCATGGGCTCCGGAAAAACGATTGAAGTTACCATCAAAGATAAAACGGTTTCGGTTCGTGATTACGGACGTGGAATTCCGTTAGGAAAAGTAGTAGATGTAGTTTCGAAAATGAACACAGGAGGAAAGTACGATTCTAAAGCTTTCCAGAAATCTGTAGGTCTAAATGGTGTCGGAACAAAGGCAGTAAATGCACTTTCGAATTATTTTAGAGTAGAATCTGTTCGTGATGACAAACAAAAAGCAGCAGAATTTTCAGGAGGAAACCTGGTTTTAGAAGAAGATGTAATTGAGACAACCAAACGTAAAGGAACAAAAGTAACTTTTACGCCAGATGAAACGATCTTCAAAAACTACAAATTCCGTATGGAATATGTGATTAAAATGGTCAAAAACTATTGTTACCTAAACAATGGTTTGACGATTATTTTTAATGGCGAAAAATACATTTCTGAGAATGGTCTTAGAGATTTATTAGAAGAAACGATTAATGAAGATGATTTAGAATATCCAATCATTCACTTGAAAGATCATGATATCGAAATCGCTTTAACACACAGTAAAACACAATACAGCGAAGAGTATCACTCTTTTGTAAACGGACAAAATACAACGCAAGGAGGAACGCACTTAGCGGCTTACAGAGAAGCAATTGTAAAAACCATTCGTGAGTTTTACAACAAAAATTTTGAAGCTTCAGACGTTCGTAAATCGATTGTAAGTGCGATTAGTATTAAAGTTATGGAACCTGTTTTTGAGTCTCAGACCAAAACAAAATTAGGTTCTACAGATATGGGTTCTGATGATGGAACGCCGGCTGTTTCCGTTCGTACTTTTGTAAATGACTTTGTTAAGAACAAACTTGACAATTATTTACATAAAAATCCGCCAACAGCAGAAGCTTTATTGCGTAAAATTTTGCAAGCCGAACGCGAAAGAAAAGAGTTATCAGGAATTAGAAAACTAGCAACAGATCGTGCGAAGAAAGCCAATCTTCATAATAAAAAATTAAGAGATTGCAGAGCGCATCTTCCGGATACAAAAAACCCTAGAAACTTAGAAAGTACGCTTTTTATTACCGAGGGAGATTCGGCTTCCGGATCAATCACCAAGTCGCGTGATGTAAATACACAAGCCGTTTTCAGTTTGCGTGGTAAACCGTTGAATTCCTACGGAATGACGAAGAAAATCGTGTATGAAAATGAAGAATTCAATTTATTGCAAGCTGCTTTGGATATCGAAGACGGACTTGAAAAATTGCGTTATAACAATATCGTAATCGCAACCGATGCCGATGTCGATGGAATGCACATTCGTTTGTTGTTGATTACTTTCTTTTTGCAATTTTTTCCTGAATTAATCAAAGAAGGGCATTTGTATATTTTGCAAACACCGCTTTTCAGGGTTCGAAATAAAAAAGAAACCATCTATTGTTATTCTGAAGAAGAAAGAAAAGATGCCATCGAAAAACTAAAACCAAAACCGGAAATTACCCGATTTAAAGGTTTGGGAGAGATTTCGCCAGATGAGTTTAAGAATTTTATTGGAGAAACGATCCGACTTGACCCAATTATGATGGATAAAAATACTTCGATAGAGCAATTATTGTCATTCTATATGGGGAAAAATACCCCGGACAGACAAGAATTTATTATCAAGAATTTGAAGGTAGAGTTGGATACAATTGAAGATGTTGCTATTTAAAAAATAAAAAAACATAATATTGCCAAACGATCTTCAAAATAAAGTTATATTTCATCAAGTTGCCGAGTTACTTCAAAATGCCCGACAACAGGTTTTGCGTACGGTAAATTCAACAATGACAATTACCTATTTCGAAATAGGAAGAATTATTGTTGAAGAGGAGCAAAATGGAAAGGATCGTGCTGAATATGGGAAAAAATTATTAAAAGGGCTTTCTCAGCAATTGACGAAAGAGTTTGGAAAAGGGTTTTCTATCAGGAATTTAGAGCAAATAAGACAATTCTATATTATTTATTCAAAATCCGAATCATTGACTCGGATTTTAGGGATTAAAAATACCCAGTCACTGACTGGGGAATTCAAATCTCAAAAAGCGCAGTCAGTGACTGCGGAATTTGATTATCAAACATTGTCTTCTTTTTTTAAATTGAGTTTTACGCACTACATTTTTTTAATGCGGATTGAGGATGAAAAAGAAAGGCGTTTTTATAAGATAGAATCTGAAAAACACAATTGGAGTGTAAGGGAATTAAAACGTCAGTATGATTCGGCACTTTATACCAGATTATCTTTGAGTCGGGACAAAGATGGAATTTTAAAACTTTCTGAAAAAGGGCAGATTATTGAAAAACCAAAAGACATTATTAAAGATCCTTATATCTTAGAGTTTTTAGGATTGCCTGAATTGCCTCAATATTCGGAATCACAGCTTGAAGAAGAAATAATAAATAAGTTAGAACACTTTTTATTAGAATTAGGTCATGGTTTTACTTTTGTTGGAAGACAACAAAGAATTACTTTTGATGATAAGCATTTTAGAATCGATTTAGTTTTTTATAATAGAATTTTGAGATGTTTTGTGCTTATTGATTTGAAAATAGGAGAATTAAAACATCAGGATTTAGGGCAGATGCAAATGTATGTGAACTATTATGACAGAGAAATGCGATTGGAAGATGAAAATAAAACTATCGGGATTGTACTTTGTCAAAATAAAAGTGAAGCAGTAGTAAAATATACTTTACCAGAAAACAATGAGCAGATTTTTGCAAGCAAATATAAAACAGTATTACCAAGTGAGTCAGATTTAAAACGACTTTTGGAGAATAAATAATATCAAAATTTATAATTTCGAATATAAATAAATGAAAGACGAAGAAGACGATAACATAATTCCAAACGACGACGAAAATAATTCAGATGAAAACCAGCTTGACGAAAATCAGGATGGAGACGACGAAATTATTGACGTAGACGCTAAACATTTTGAAGGACAGCATTTTTACGAGAATCAGGAAGAAGAAGGAGAAGACGTTATTACGAAAGTAACGGGAATGTACAAAGACTGGTTTTTGGATTATGCTTCTTATGTAATTCTTGAACGTGCAGTTCCGGCGATTGAAGATGGTTTTAAGCCGGTTCAGCGTCGTATTATGCACTCTTTAAAAGAGTTGGATGATGGTCGTTATAATAAAGTTGCCAATGTTGTAGGACACACTATGCAGTATCACCCTCACGGAGATGCAAGTATTGGTGATGCAATGGTGCAAATTGGCCAGAAAGATTTATTGATTGACTGTCAGGGAAACTGGGGAAATATCTTAACGGGGGACGGAGCGGCGGCTTCTCGTTACATCGAGGCACGTTTATCAAAGTTTGCTTTGGAGGTTTTATATTCGCCAAAAATTACCGATTGGGGAGTTTCATACGATGGTCGTCGTGCAGAACCAAACAATCTTCCGGTAAAGTTTCCGTTGCTTTTGGCACAAGGGGCAGAGGGAATTGCGGTTGGTCTTTCGACTAAAGTTTTGCCTCACAACTTCAATGAATTAATTGATGCTTCGATCAAAATTTTAAAAGGAAAAGCCTTTACATTATATCCTGATTTCATGACACAAGGTATTGCCGATGTGTCAAATTACAATGATGGACTTCGTGGCGGGCGTGTTCGTGTTCGTGCCAAAATTTCACAATTAGACAAGAACACTTTGGTGATTACGCAAATTCCGTTTTCGACCAATACAACTACTTTGATTGACAGTATTTTGAAAGCCAATGATAAAGGTAAAATCAAAATCAAGAAAATTGAAGACAATACAGCGGCTGATGTTGAGATTTTAATTCACTTGTTTCCAGGCGTTTCCCCAGATAAAACTATTGATGCTTTATTTGCTTTTACAGCTTGCGAAACTTCTGTAGCGCCTTTGGGTTGTGTTATTGAAGATAACAAACCTTTGTTTATTGGAGTTTCTGAAATGTTGAAAATTTCAACGCACAGAACAGTAGATTTACTCCGTCAGGAATTAGAAATTCAGTTAGAAGAATTAAAAAACAAATGGCATTTCTCAACCTTAGAGAAAATCTTCATTCGTGAAGAAATGTACATTGATTTCAAATTGTATTCTGATAGGGAATCACTTTATAAATATTTATACGATCGTTTTGAGCCTTTCAAAAAATCATTCGTCAGAGAAATTAATGACGATGATTTACAGCGATTGACTCAGATTCCGATGATTCGTATTACCCGTTTTGACTCTGATAAAGCCGATGATTTTATCGCTAAATTAGAGGATGAAATGAAAGAGGTAGAGCATAATTTAGAAAACCTGACAGATTTTGCAATTGCCTATTTTACGAAATTAAAAGAGAAATACGGAAAAGGCCGCGAACGCCAGACAGAACTTCGTGTTTTTGATAATGTTGAGGCTACAAAAGTAGTTTTAAGAAACACAAAATTGTACGTAAATCGCGAAGAAGGTTTTGTTGGAACAAGCTTAAAAAAAGACGAATATCTTACCGATTGTTCTGATATTGATGATGTTATTGTATTTCTTCGTGACGGAAAAATGTTGGTAACAAAAGTTGATGCCAAAACATTTGTAGGTAAAGATATTATTCACGTTGCTATTTTTGATAAGAGTGATAAACGTACGATTTACAACATGATTTATCGTGACGGAAAATCAGGACCTTCATACATTAAACGTTTTAATGTGTCGGGCGTAACACGTGATAAGCCATATGATTTGACCAATGAAACAGCTGGTTCTCAGGTGGTTTATTTCTCACATAATCCGAATGGAGAAGCTGAGGTAATAACAATTTTATTACGTCAGGTTGGAACTATCAAAAAATTGAAATTCGATATTGATTTTGCTAAATTAGCCATTAAAGGACGTGCATCAAAAGGAAATTTGGTAACCAAATATCCTATCAAGAAAATTGAATTAAAAGAAAAAGGAATTTCGACTTTATTGCCAAGAAAAGTTTGGTTTGATGATACCGTAAAACGTCTAAATGTTGATGCAAGAGGAGAATTATTAGGTGAATTTAAGCCTAGCGATAAAATCTTGATTATTAATCAATCAGGAAAACTGAAAGTTATCATTCCGGAGTTATCGACGCATTTTGATGAAGACATGATTGTGTTGGAAAAATGGAATCCTAAGAAACCAATTTCTGCTATTTATTATGACGGCGAAAAAGAGCGTTACTATTTGAAACGTTTTTTGGTCGAAAACGAAGGAAAAGAAGAAAGTTTCATTACAGAACATCCAAATTCACAATTAGAAATCGTTTCGACAGATTATCGTCCGATGGCGCAATTGGTTTTTGCTAAAGTAAAAGGAGTTCAAAAAGAAGATTTACATATTGATGTTGAGGAATTTATAGCTGTAAAAGGTTTTAAAGCTTTAGGGAATCAGTTAACAACTGAAAAACTAAAACAAGTTAATTTATTAGATCCGTTACCTTACGAAGAGCCTGTTGAAGAACTTCCGGAAACGCCAGAGATTTCAGAGGATGATTCGGTTGAAACAGAATTAGACGACGACGGCCAGATTGGTTTAGTTTTAGAATAAATTTAAAAAAGCGCTAAGATTTTCTTAGCGCTTTTTTTACAATATATTTTTACTTATATCTTTTATCAGTCAAAGTTTTCATAAAGGCAACAAGAGCTTTTTCTTCCTTTTTTTTCAACTTTAATTCTTCAAAAGGAAGTGTTTGATTTTCTACTTCATATCCCAGACCTTTTCCACCGCCTTTATTGTAAAAATCAACAACTTCTTCCAGAGTTTTAAAAACTCCATTATGCATGTATGGAGCTGTAATTGCGATATTTCTAACTGTCGGAGTTTTGAATGCTCCAATGAGCTGTGGCATTTTATTATACAAATAACGACCAGAATCCGGACTCAGTTTTTTTCCATTGGCTTCAGCAGGAGTTCCAATAACTTCATGTTCTGTTTTTGAGTAGCCTGGCGGAACAGTTCCATTAAACAAAGGTGTAAAATGGCAAGTGGCACATTTCGCTTTTCCCATAAAAAGGTTCATTCCTTCAATTTCTTCATTATTCAATGCGTTTTTTTCTCCTCTCATATAAAGATCAAATCTGGAATCAAAAGCATTTAAAGATCTCACATAACTGGCAATCGCATTTTGAATTTGCCATGCCTCAGGCTTTGTAGTTTTTGGAAATGCCTTTTTGAAGAGTTTTATATAATCCTGATCTAATAAAATTTTGGCATGAATATTTTCCATAGAACCATGCATTTCATCCTTATTTTGAATAACATCAACACTTTGCTTTTCTAAATCCAACTGACGCATATCCCAAAATTGAGCATTTTGTAATGAGGCATACGTGAGTGTAGGAGTGTTTCTTGCCAAATTGATTCCTGTTAATGAAAGATTTGTTTTTAAGCCATCTGTAAAAGCTTTTTCAGGATGATGACAAGAGGCACAACTTCTGTCATTATTTTTAGAAAGGCTCTTGTCATAAAATAATTTTTCTCCTAAAATTGCTTTGTCAGCCGTAAAATTATAATCTTTTGAAAGAACAAATCCGTTTACATCAAAAGCATTTTTATCAAATAAAGTGGCAATAGTAGGTTTTAAAGGACTATTCTTGTTTACAATATTAATATGCTCTTCCTTTTGAAAAATTTTAATTTTCTTTGAAATTGGATTTAAATACTCAGTGATAAAAAAAGCCCTATTGAAAGCGTCGAAGTTATTATTGGCAACACAATACTTTTGTGCTTCAATAGCCAACTTTTGTAAATCTGCCAGTGTTTTACTTTTCGAATTTATTTTTTCAAATATAAGGGGAATCCCTATTAAGCTTTGACTGGTTTCAGGAATTGAAGATTGTAAAATAGGACTGTCAAAACCGGTGATTCCTAAAGCAATGATTCTGTAAACGTTTTGCTGTACTGCATCTAAAACATAATCGTTACTGATGGTTATAACTTCAAAAGTGCTTTGTACCTGTTTAATATTCGATTTAAAAATATTAAGTTCTCTGACGAGGTTTTCTCTATTTTCAATTTCATATTCAGGATAGATCAATTCTTCTATTACCTGAAAACCGTGGGGTTCAAACGACTTGTTTTCTTCAAGTTCCATTTCGTCCAATGCTGGTCCATTCATAAACCTGGCTGTTTCAGGAATAAAATATTCAATCGCCCATTCTGTTTTTTTATAGGCAAGACGAGACTTTTTAAACTGTTCCAGAATTTCTTTTTGTGATTTATTGTGATCTACAAGACTTAGAAATTTTTCAATTTCGGTGTTTAGTTTGCTTAAATCAACTAATAAATCCTGTTTAATAGTGGTTTGTGAAACCTTATTTTCTTTGCATGAAAAAAACAAACAAAGTGATAAAAAGAGAAGAATAAAATATTTCAATTTCATAATATTACTATAAAAGAAAACAACCCTTATTTTTAAAATAAGGGTTGAATTATTTAGATTAAAAAGATTAACGCTGTACGTTTCTGATAATTACAGTCTGACCGCCTTCTTTATTTGTATTGATTCCTGAACCATCTGCATTTTTAAATGCATCGCTTTGCCAGGTATGAGGATGAATATTTACCGTAAAAGTATCCGGAACACCAATAATATCTGAGATATCTTCCATTGCACCAAATTCCCAGCTTCCAAATCTCATTTCACCCGTTTGGTTGTACAATGTATTCCAAGCTGCATCTGTTCTTTTATGGTTCATGTTTAACCAAGGCTTATTTTGTTTTGAAGCGATATTATATTGCCAGATATAAGAATCGTGTTTTGCATCGGCATAATAGCTGTCACCATCTTCCTGGATGTAAACGTAATTTTCTGTAACACATAGATTATCAGGATTAATGATTCCGGTTCCTGGAGTACTGTCACCTTCAACGGCCAGTTCTAATGTTCCTTTTAAAGGATCATTGGCATCCATTTTTAATTTATAAACTCTTCCCCACATTGTGTAGCCATCAACAGGAACGTTTGAAGCTGCCTGACCTGTAGCCGTAAAATAAACCTCTCTATTATTGCTCGCACTGCCTTTTCGGTAATCAACGTCTTCGACTCTTGAAAAACGGATTGCACCCAAGGAATTTACAGTTGTATTAATTACAGCACCGGTTAAGTTTTTAGCATCTGGAATTTCTACAAATGAAACTGGATATGAATTGTTTAAAGTCATTGTAGTTTCTACCTGATTTCCGTCTGTTCTTTTTAAAGCATATAATTTTCCGTTAGATAGATCACCAACGGTATTGCTCATATACATAATTAACTGACCGGCACTTGCGTGAGAAGTTGCATACGATTGATCTTCACCAATTAATATAACTGTTTTTCCGGGATATGCTTCTTTTGGTAACGGAACAGCGTTTTCCATACTTGCTTTTCCTAAAGCAGGTAAAACTCTGTCGGTTCTGCTTTTGTCTGTAGACAATCCCAGCGGATTAATTCCGTGAACCATACTTTCCTGACCACTTTCTCCAGCGGTTAAAAAGATAGGGCCAAATCCATGAACCTCAGGAGTTACCAAAGTTGCAGAACACAAACGTGTTAATCCGCCAATTCCATCCACAAGATAATCTCCTTTTACAGGTTTAAAAGTTTTATCAAGATAAACTCGCGAAACCGATTGCAAAATTTCGTGATTCGTAATCATAATGTAACCTTCTTCGGTTGGATTTTTCATTAATCCTGCACCGTCAGGCTGAGCGCCGTAAATAAAAGCAGGGGATTCTGGTAAAACATCGGTAGTACTGATTAAAGTACTGATTTTAAGATTTTCGAAACCTGTCATTGGATAAACAAAAGCAGGAACTTTTGAATGTGATGTAAAATCAATATCTGCATTTACATCGTTAGAAGAGTCTTTTGAATCATCATTTTGGCAGCTAATTACAGAAAGTCCTGTAAATCCCAGTAATGCTACTGATTTTAAAAAATTAAATTTCATAATAGTTTGTTTTTTGTTTTTTAACAAAGCTATCTTTCAAAATCAATATAGATGTTATGCCAGTTTTTTCTTTTTGCTAATAAAAATAAGGTATATATTACTAAATGGTAAATAAGTTGTGCTAAATGTAAATTTTAGCTTCATAAAAAAAATGCAAATTATTTAAAAATCTGATTCAAATTAATCTCTTTTTTCTCTTTTAATTTCTTTACAATCTTCAAAAACGCAATAGCAGTAATATAAGCATCGCCTAAAGCGGTATGCCTGTCTTTTTTTGAAATATCAAATTTATCAGCAAGATCATCTAAGGTATAATGATCTTTTCTTTCAAATAAATGCGATTTAATTAAAGTCTTTTTATACAAATGTGCCGTATCTAAAGTTTTGTTGGTTAAAGCTGGTAAGCCATTTCTTTCCAGGGCTTTATTGATCATTGTAACATCAAAAATAGTATGGTGTGCGATAATAATAGAATCGCCTAAATAGGTCAAAAATTGCTGCAAAGCTTCTAATTCATTAGGGCGTTTTAAGACAAAATCTTTCAAAATACCGTGAATCTGAGCAGTCGATTTATCATAATGATCTTGTTGAATGTAAACTTCGAAACTATCCTGAATCGATATCATATTATTTTGCAAAACTAAGGCGCCAATGCAAAGGATTCTGTCATTATCATAATCAAAGCCGGTAGTTTCTGTATCTAAAACTACAAATCTCGTTTCTTCAATACTGATATTTTCATCAAATAAATTATCTTCTTTTTTCCAAAAATTAAATAAACTCATATTTATACCACATTTGAAACATTAAATCTAACACTAATCAATTCCTGAAGTTCCTTGATTGTTTTAAAAGTCCTTTTGAGTTTTATTTTTTCCATTTTTGATAAAGATTCCAACGCTATAAATTGCCCCGAATCATTATGTAAAAGTCCTTGTTTTGTTCTAAATTTCAATAGCGCTTTAAACGAATAAGAGCAGGATAAATACAGTTCTCTATTGTTGGGTTCCAGTTCGGCCAATTTTTCAAAACGCTCCGCTGTATTACTGATTGATTTAACCGAATGCGATAAAATCAAAACACGTGCAGCATCAGTAAGTGGCATTAAAGCACGTCTTTTAATATCAAAATTATCCTTATTTGCACCATCTTGTTCTACCAGAAATTGTCTAAAAAAACCCGTTGGCGAAGGACTCTGTAAAGCGCCACTCACTAAGTGAACATAAAAAATAGGGTTTGCTTTTACATTTTCAAAAATAAAATCAGAAAGTTCATTAGTAAGCTCTGTATCACCATAAGTTACACTGTAATCGAAGAAAATAAAAGATAATAAAACCTCATTTTTTCCCGGATTCGTAATCCAATGATGCACTTGGCTTTTCCATTCGTCCAGACTCATACACCATTTTGGATTCGAAGCCATCATTTCTGCAGGGCAATAATCGTAGCCAATATCAAAAAGACCTTTGTTAACGAGAGCGGCAAATTTTAAAAAATAAACTTTTGTTTCATCCCTAAAAACTTCCGACACATTTTCATATACAATTGCATTATCCTGATCCGTATGCAGCATTTGCTCGCTTCTCCCTTGACTTCCTAGTGCCAGCCATGCAAATTTTACCGGTGGCGGACTGCTCATTTTTTCGATACAAATTTCAATAACGCGCGTTGTACAGGCTTCGTTCAATTCGGTTATGATTTTAGAAATCAAGGTCATCGGAATATTTTGATCTAAATATCCCTGAAGCAATTGCATGATTCTGGCACGGATAGGTTTAATTTCCTTTGCTTTTTTAGCTCTTTTTAAAGCTTTTATCAAAACAGCAGGATTATTACCCAACGCCACCATTACATCATGTTTAGATAAAATACCAACCGCTTTTGTATTTACAGTTCCGTCTTTTGTAAGGCATAAATAGTTGATGTTGCTTTTCATCATTGCCATTTGCGCCTCTGTAACCGTCATTTTCTTAGGATATGTCACGACTGGCTTCGTCATAATGGTTTCCGCCGTGGTTAGGATCGAATAATCACCGGTAACAATTTTATTACGTAAATCTTTATCCGTAATAATACCAATCGGAAGCATTTCATCAACAATCAAAATTGCCCCGACTTTTTTCTTATTCATTATTTTTGCAATATCTCTTGCCGTTGTCGACGGACTGCAAGTCACAATTTTCTTCGAATATTTTATAGGTTGTAAATCGAAAGAATCTTTTGTAGAATGTAAATTGTCGTTTCCTAAATCGTCGCCGTATAATTTATCTTTATGAATATCCGAATAAGGATTGCGGGTATTGGAGGCGTAACTTTCAATCAGGAAATTACCAACATTTCTGTTCTCCAGCGCATAAGGTTTAAAAACAGCAATTGGAATCGCATAAAGAATACTTTCTTCATGTGCCACGGCTTCCATAATATAATTTTCCTGTGCTAAAAGCGGACGCAAGCCAAAAATATCACCTTCATCACACATGTCCAAAACATTGTTTTTAGAACTTTTTTTAAGTGCAATTGCCCCTTTATGAACCACATAAAAAGAATCGTGCGTTTTATCATTTTCTGCAAAAATAATAGCATCTTTATCTTTGTAAACAATAGAAATTTGCTCAGATAATTTTTCAAGATCCTTTTGATGCATAAAATTAAAAGGTGGATAATCCTTTAAAAAGTCGGCAACTCTATGTGAAATCGTGTTTTTCATGTGTAAGATTTGAGTTGTAATTTAACATTTAAAATAGAAATGTAAAAGAAACACATTAAAATATTTATGTTTTACAAAAAAGGCACAAAAACACAAAGATATAAACTTTGCGTCTTTGTGCCTTTGTGGCAGAATTAGTAGTTTATTTAATCAATTTTATAAACCTTCCCACGTTGTTTTTCTTCAGAACCCACCATTCCAAATTCAAAAGTATAAGAATCTTTAGAAGTATTTAAAATCTTCATGCTGATTGCTTTTTCCTCAGCCATGTTTTTTGGGTGTTTTTTCTGCAAAACATATTCGCAATCACTTACCCAGCGAATTGTTGATGTGTCTGTTTTTCCTTCAAAAGTCTCGATTTCAATATTGTCTTTACGTTCAAAAACAGTTGTTTTTTTAACGCCATTTACTTCAAACTCAAATTTGAATTTTCCGGTTTTAAAATCTTTGCAATTGTGTTCTGCGTTATAACAGGAGAATAATGTGACTAACGGTAAAAGGAATATAATTTTTTTCATTTTAAATTTAAGTTGTTTTTAGGAGCTGTCTGGAAGTAAAAGTTAAAGGTTAAATGTTAGAAGTTAAATCTAAAATCTGAATTCTAAAATCTAAAATCGTTTCAATTCATCATCGGTAAAGTTCTTGATTTCTTTTTCTTTGGCAAACTTTTCAGCATTGTAATTTCCTGATTTATTTTTCGGAATTGATAAACTATCCCAATCTCCATTTTTCAATTGTTTCGCATAAAAAACAATCTGCCCCACATGATAAGGATAATGAGCCAATTGACGATTTATGGCTTCAATAACGGTATGACCTTCATTTCGAATATAAATAATATCCGAAAGCTGTTCAGGGTTTAAACCGTTTAACGCACCAAGAAAACAATCCCAGCCTTTGTTCCAAATCTCAAGAACTTCTTCTTTAGATTGTAAATCATTTTCGAACTCAGCATCACGATTGCGCCATTCTTTTTCACCATCTGATGTGAGAAAGTCCGTCCAGCGCGATAACATATTGCCCGAAATGTGTTTTATAATTGTTGCAATACTATTGGTGTCTTCATTTACAGAAACAAAAAGCTGTTCAGGCTCTAATTGTTCGATGGATTTTTCGCCGAGCATTTTATAATACAAAAACTGCTTTTTAACGCTTTCTAAATAGGATTTAGTTGCTTCCATAATTTGATATTTAAAGAAATTAACATTTCGCTCCGATGGAGCTGTTAGCAATAAATTTGTTGTTTTCTATAAATATGTTACCCCGCCGGGGTATTACTTTTATTAGAAAATTATAATCAAAACTGTTAAATACAAACTCCTTTAGGAGTATAATATTTATAGAAAATTATTTATTTCAAGTTGATTTAGCCTCGTAGAGGTGGTATAATCTAAACGAAATCAAACAATCTTGATATCGTATTTGTCCAATAATCCCACAATTCCATCATTCGAAAATTGCGCTTTTCTCATCGGATTAAATTCCGGATCTATTTTATAATTGTAGGCGGTTTTAAAATTTACTGCCGCCAATTGTGTATCATTAAAAATAGCACCTTCCAGATTGCAATTATCAAAAACCGAACTCGTTAAATTGGTTCCGATGAAGGTTACTTCTCTAACCGAGCAATTTATAAACTTGGTTTTAGGCATTTTTTTATTCGAAAAAATAGCATAATCCAAAGTGCATTCTTCAAAATAAACCTGGAATAAAAAATCATCACATTCATTAAAAGCGATTCCAAGAAGTTTACAATTTTTGAAAGTCACATTCTTCAAACTCGTGCTGAATAAACTTGTCATAGACAAATTGCAATCGATAAATTCGCAGTCTAAAAAAGTATTGTAAGCAAAATTACTGTTAGAGAAATCACAGTTTTTAAACACACAATCTTCAAACTCCCGATTGTTTATTTTTTTGTCGATGTATACGACTTTCTCGAATGTTTTCTGAATGTGAATTAGGCTTTCCATTTGTATCTGGTAATTATAATATTTGAAATTGTAGTAGCGATAAACCTGACAGGTTTTAAAAACCTGTCAGGTTTACTGATATGGAAAATTAGTCATTAAACAAACCCTTCATAATAATTTTCAATCCATAAAAAATTAAAAACATAGCACTTAAACAAGCTACAATTCCAATTCCTAAAACCAGATAATGCCAGTTTGTATGCTGATTCTGAAAAGCATTATATATTAAGGAAGGTCCAATAAATAATAGCGGCAATGAACCCGATAGATATTTAACGCCTTTTCCTAGTAATTCTTTATTTGTTGCCATTTTAATTTTTTGTTTTGAAAAGTTTCAGGTTTCAGGTTTTTTTAGTTTCAGGTTTACTTGCGAAATCTGCTCATTTTTGTCATCCTGACGGAGGAAGGATCTTCACAAGAAACTCCGTAAAGTAAATTACCATCTATGGCGAGTTAATTACGAAGATCCCTCGTTCCTCGGGATGACAAGATTGTGGTTACTTTGCGACCTTAAGAAACTTGTTTTTAAGCTAATCTTAGCGAACTTTGCGAAAAACCTTTGCGACTTTGCGGTAAAATAGCATGCAGTTAAGCTAGCATTTTATTTATTATAATTGTCAACAGCATTCCTAACGCTGCCGTATTTCTTCAATAATTCAGACCCTTCTTCGTACGAAACTGGAATTTCTCCCATAATCATTTTTACGCCGCGATCGACCAATTTGATATTACTCAATTGCATATCGACCATTTTATTTCCTTTTACTTTTCCAAGCTGAATCATAGCTGCAGTCGAAATCATGTTTAAAACTAATTTCTGAGCAGTTCCGGCTTTCATTCTCGAACTTCCGGTAACGAATTCAGGACCAACCACAACTTCAACAGGAAACTGAGCCGTTAAAGCCAGCGGACTTCCCGCATTATTTGTAATACATCCCGTAAGGATATTATTTTGATTACAAGTATCTAAACCGCCAATAACGTACGGAGTGGTTCCAGAAGCAGCAATCCCGATAACGACATCATTTGCGCCAATATTATTTGTCTGCAAATCAATCCAGGCTTGAGTGGCGTTGTCTTCGGCATTTTCTACAGCACGACGAATGGCAGTGTCGCCACCGGCAATAATTCCGTTTACCAAATCAAACGGAACACCAAAAGTTGGAGGACATTCTGATGCATCAACAACGCCCAAACGTCCTGAAGTTCCGGCGCCGATGTAAAATATTCGTCCGCCCAGTTTTAATTTAGCAACAACCTGAGCCACTAAAGCTTCAATTTGCGGAATCGCTTTTTCGACTGCATTAGGAACGGTTTTATCTTCATTATTGATATTCGTTAGCAATTCATGAACCGACATTTTTTCTAAATGTTCGTATTTTGATGCTTGTTCTGTGGTTTTAGTAAATGTCATTTTTTGTAGAAATAGTTATCCTCCAAAATTAAACTTTTTTATGGCAAATCGGGAAAAATTAGAAAGTAAACTCATCACGATTTTAAACTTTTTCAGTGACTTTTCTTTTCTATGAATACTTTTTCAAAACCTTGCTGAACGAACTAAAATATTATATTTGTTAAATATAAAGGACAAATGGATAAATTAAGTTTTTTGAATGGTATTGCATGGATGGCAGTTTTTGTTTCCCTGTTATTATCTTTCTTTTTATTAACTGTAAAAACAGAAAATAAATTAGCAAACCGGTTATTTGCATGTTTTTTTATTTTAACGGCAGTCGATCTCAGCGGATTTTTCGTTTACGATTATCTTAGTAATTATCTTGATCTGGAGATTTTTAGGTGGACAACCTGCCTGCTTGAAATGCCTTTGTTTTATCTTTATGTATTAGCGGTTTGTTATAGTGATTTCCGTTTAAAATGGAAACATTTAGTTCATACAATTCCATTTATAATAGTGAATTTGGTTTTTGTTCCCAGGTTTTATTTTGCGTCGGGTATTGATAAATTGAATTTCTTTCAGTTTCATGATCAATCTCCTGAAATGTACTTTTTTCATGTTTTAGTCGAAATTCAGTATTTATTTTACATTATAAGTGTCTTTTTGATTTTGAAAAAATACAGAGAAATATATCTGGAGAATTACACAAATCCAAGTACTTCAACTTATAAATGGCTTTTTCAAATGACATCGGTTTTTCTTGCTGCACATTCGCTTGTTGCTTTAAAAAGTATGTTGCGATACACCAATTTCGATGAAGCTTTTATTTGGGCAAATGTTTTGGTAGGAAGTGTCGCTTTGTTCGTAACGTGCTGGTTTATTTTGAAGGCAATGAATCATCCGGAACTTTTTAGAGGAATTAATTCTAAATTGCAATTAACGAAAGACATTCTTCCTAAAGAAGAAAATAAGACTTTTGAAAAAGAGAATCAAAACGATGAAATTACAGCTCAAATTTTACTGTTAAAACAATATATGGCTGATCAAAAACCTTATCTGGATCCTTCGCTTACGATTCAGGAATTGGCCAATCAAATAAATATTCCCGTTCGTGATTTATCAGTTTTGATTAATCATCATATGGATCAGCATTTTTTTGATTTTGTAAACGAATATCGCATTCAAAAAGCAATGAATATTTTAAAAGATAAGTCAAAGAATGATTTAACCATTTTGGAAATATTATACGAAGTAGGTTTTAATTCGAAATCATCTTTTAATACTTCATTTAAAAAATATACAAGACTTACACCAACTGAGTATAGAAACAGTTGAAAATAAGTATTTTGTAAAAAGTCGAACGCCATACCCAATAAAGTCGAACCAATTTCCTCTCAGGAAAATGGTTCGACTTTTTTTTGTCGGTCGATTCCGGGAAATTTCTAAGGCAACTTTGCTTCAAATTAATTGAACAAGTTTAAAATTAGAATCATGAAAAAAGCAAACCTCCTAATCTTTTTATTATTGCCTTTATTTTGTTTGGCACAATCAACATTTGCATTAAAAGGAAAAGTAACGAATTCATCAAATCCGCTGGAATGGGCAGATGTTTCAATACTAAATGCAGAAGGAAAAATTATTGACGGAATTACAACAAAACAAGACGGAACTTTTGAAATCAATATTAAAAAAGGTTTTTATAAAATAGAAATAAGTCTTTTAGGATTTACAGATTTTCAAAGAGAAATTTCAGTAGAAAGTGATTTAGATTTGGGAATTATTTCTTTAAAAGAAAGCGCAACGAATTTGAATGAAGTTGTCATTAAAACCCAAAAGAATATTGTCGAACAAAAAATAGATCGTGTGGTTTATAATGTCGAAAATAATATTTCGACTGCGGGCGGAGACGCATTAACTGCGATAAATACGGCGCCGGGCGTTGTGGTACAAAGCAGTGCCATAAATATATTAGGAAAAGGCGCGTCGAGAGTAATGATCGACGGAAGAATGATCGAATTATCTGGTGAAGAATTGAATGATTTTTTGAAATCAATTTCGGCAAGTGATATTAAAAGTATCGAAATCATTGCAAATCCTCCGGCAAAATATGAGGCAAACGGCTCTGGCGGAATCATTAATATTATTATGAAAAAAGGAATTCGTGATTCCTGGAAAAATACTTCTATTCTGTCTTACGATCAAAATACGTACGGAATTTATACGCTTAGAAATAGTTTTTTTCACAATAAAAACAAATTCAGATTTGCTGCCAGCGTAAATGGCCGTCTTGGAAATAGCAGAAGTACAGAGGATTTAGACATCAATTATCCAAATGGACTTTGGCAATTACGAGATGATTCAAAACAAAAAGAGAATAATCTTTCGGGTCGTTTTTCATTGGATTATGATGTTTCGGATAAAACAACAATTGGATTTCAGTATTTAAACGAAAGATATAATCCGGATATGAAATCTAATACGGTGATTAAAATTTTCAATAATCAAAATTCGGTCGATTCATTGTTAGTAAATAACGGTTTCAATAATAAATATTCTGGAAGTCAGACTTATAATGCGCATTTGGTTTCGAAATTAGATACTATTGGCAGAAAATTTAGTATCGATCTGGATTATTTTACATACGATTCTAAATTCGATAAAAATTTTACGGCAAATTCATATTCACCAGACGGAACATATCAAAACACCAATCAATCTGCGCGAAATAATTCTAAACAAAATATTGATAATTATAGTATTAAGGCTGATATGGAACATCCAATAGCATTTATGAATTTATCTTATGGTGCAAAAGCAAGTTTTATAAAAAGTAATAGTAATGTTTTCTACTATAATACAATTACAGGAAATCCGGTGTTAGATCCCAATCAGTCGAATGTATTTGAATACACAGAAAATAATCAGGCAGTTTATATGAATGTTGATAAAAAAATGAATGAAAAATTAAGTGTTCAATTGGGTTTACGCGCCGAAAATACACAGACAAACGGGTATTCTGGAACTTTAAGCCAGGAAGTAACCAATAATTATCTAAAGTTGTTTCCTAGTCTTTATTTAGATTATAAATTGAATGTTAATCACGGCCTGAATTTTACTTACGGAAAACGTATTAATCGTCCGGGATTTGGTTTATTGAATCCGTTTCGTACTTATATTAACAGTAATAGTTATTCTGAGGGAAATCCTTTTTTGAAACCTTCATTTAGCAATAATTTTGATTTTACGTATTCGTACAAAAAGAATTTGAGAACCAATATTTTCTTTAATGTTATAAATGATGGTTATGGTGTTATTTTTAGGTCAAATCCAGAGACAAATACGCAAATTATAAGCAGAGAAAACTATTTTAATGAAAGTTCATTTGGAATTGGAGAGAGTTACGCTGCTGAAGTTACAAATTGGTTCGAAACGCAAAGTTCTGTTTATCTTTTAGGATCAAAAACTACTTTTATTTCGAATATAAATGCTGTTCCTTCAAATAACGCACAGCTTTATTTTACTACAGAAAATACTTTTTCGTTGGGTGAAACAACAAAATTGCAAGTCGAATACTTTTATAGCTCTCCGTTTAAAAAAGGTTTATATGAAATTGGATATATGGCAGGTTTAAATCTTGCGGTAAGACAAAGTTTTCTTAAAAATAATTTACAATTAAGTTTTCTTGTCAATGATATTTTTAATACTTCTTATTTAAAAGATTATAAATCTGTGGTAAACGGTGTTACTCAGGTTTACAGTCAAAATGAAAGTAACAGATTTCTCAGATTATCTGCGACTTATAACTTCGGAAACAAAAAAATAAAAGTTCAGGAAAGAGATTTTGGGAATAAAGAGGAGAAGAAGAGAACTAAATAAGTAGTCGATTAGAAAATGAGTCAATTAGATAATTTTTTACTTGAAACTTGAAACCTGAAACTTCATTTTGCGTGAGGGATAGGAGCTGGCTACCGAAGTAGCGCGGATAGCCCGACCGAATTTGCGAAAGGCGCACATAAGCGGTTTGCTAAATAGCGCCTTTTGTGAATTTGGTCACGCCCTAATTATAATAGAAATGCAAGTAAAATTCCCAGGACAATCATTGAAACTTTGGCAACATTAAATTTATGCCCTTCGCTGCTTTCGAAAATAATGGTCGATGAAATATGAAATAAAATACCAATTACGATCGCAGTAATTTCAGTATAATATTGATTTAAAAAAGATAAATATTCTGAAGCAATTGTGCCAAGCGGCGTCATGATAGCGAAAGTGAGCATAAAAGCAAAAATGGCTTTTTTGTTTAAACCTGCATTGATGAAAAAAGTCGTTAGAATTACGGCAATTGGCAAATGATGAATTGCAATTCCAACCGCTAAACCATGATGATGACTTACGGGAAAACCTTCAAGAAAAGCATGAACACACAAACTAATAAATAATAACCACGGAATTTGCGACATTTGTGCATGCCCGTGAACGTGTCCGTGTTCGGCACCTTTTGAGAAAAACTCCAAAATGATCTGGAATAAAATTCCGACCATTATGAATAAACCAATATTGTGATTATGAGATTCGTAAACTTCAGGCAATAAATGCATTACGGTTAACGATAATAAAAATGAACCACTAAATGCCAATAATAGTTTTAGATTGGTTTTGTTTTTGGGTTTTAAAAACAAAGCCACAGCATAGCCCAGAAGTACAGAAAATAAGGGTAAAAGGTAGTTCATTATTTTGTTTAATCGTTTTTTTGTTTAAATCGTTTAATCGGTTTTGTTACTTTGCTTAAATCGATTAAACAAATTAACAGTTAAACAATTAAACCTACTTAAAAATCATGATTAATCGTTCGCTTTCGGTTTTGTGGAATTTTTTGAGTTTGTAGTCTCCAAAAATATCTAATAGAAAAATGCCGGCTTCGGCCATTAATTCTTCAAAATCTTTTAGGGTTAAAGCTTTTACTTTTTCAGTAAAATGGTACTTTTTACCTTGATCTTCAAAATCTATTTCCTTAAAAATATGACCGTCCTGAACATATCTTTTTATTTTAAAATCGATTCCGTCAACTGTTTTTACTTCTTCGGGAACTAAAGTTTCGATTACGTTTGTCACATTCATAAAATCGATCACTGCAAAACCATATTCTGATAAGCTTTCTTTAATGGCTTTTAAAGTTGTTAAGTTATCATCGTCGCTTTCGAAATAGCCAAAACTGGTAAACAGATTAAAAATAGCATCGAATTTTTCTTCAAAAGGTTCGCGCATATCATGCACTTTAAAATGAAGGGTTTCGTTGCTGTTTTTATTGGCTTCGGCAATACTGTTTTCAGATAAATCTGCTCCTAAAACATTAAACCCAAGCTGATTTAAATAAATAGAATGACGTCCTTTTCCGCAAGCTAAATCAAGAACTTTTGCTTTTTCGGGCAGGTTTAAATAATGCGTTAGATTATCCATAAAAATCTGCGCTTCTCTGTAATTTCGGTCTTTATAAAGAATGTGATAATACGGAGTATCAAACCATGATGTAAACCAGTTTTCGGTGTTACGCTCCTGATTTGGTGTTGATGAGTTTGGTGCTTCAGACATTTATTCTATTTCAATTAATTCAAAGTCCGGCAAATTTAGTGTATTTTTGCCGAAAAATAACTATTTCGTGACGATACCTGAATAATCAGATGTGTGTATGCGATCGGAGTTTTTTTTAAACAAAAATAAAGATGGAAGAAAATTTTAGAATGATAGCCAAATGTTTTTTTGGTTTTGAAGAAATATTAGAACAAGAATTGCGTGCGCTTGGTGCGCAGGATGTCGAAAAAGGAGTGCGAATGGTGAGCTTTAAGGGCGATAAAGGTTTTATGTACAAAGCCAATTTATCGCTAAGAACTGCGCTTAAGGTTTTAAAACCAATTTACTCATTTAGAGCGAATAACGAACAGGCTTTATATAAAGGAATTTCGGGCGTAAACTGGTCGAAATTATTAAATGCCAACCAAACTTTTGTAATTGATGCAACGGTGCATTCAACATATTTTAACCACTCTGAGTTCGTTTCTCAAAAATGTAAAGATGCTATTGTGGACCAGTTTAGAGAAAGAACGGGACAACGCCCAAGTATTGATAAAGCTTTTCCGGATTTAAGAATCAACATTCATATCGATAAAGATCAGGTTTCGGTTGCTTTGGATACCTCAGGAAATTCATTGCATCAGCGTGGCTACAGAACGGCTACGAATATTGCACCAATCAACGAGGTTTTGGCGGCAGGAATTTTGTTATTATCAGGTTGGGAAGGACAAAGTCACTTCTTAGACCCAATGTGTGGATCTGGAACTTTCCTTGCAGAAGCAGCTATGATTGCTTGTAATATTCCGGCAAATATCAACAGAAAAGAATTTGCTTTTGAAAAATGGAAAGACTGGGATAATGATTTATTTGATCAGATTGTAAACAGTTTAATGAAAAAAACTAAAGAGTTTCATTATACCATTAAAGGTTTTGATAAAGCGCCGAGTGCGGTTAATAAAGCCAAAGACAATATCAAAAATGCGAATCTAGACGATTATGTTACGATTTCTGAAGATAACTTTTTTGATACCGAAAAAGCGGTAGAAGGAAAATTGCATATGGTTTTTAATCCGCCTTATGATGAGCGTCTGGATATTCACATGGAAGAATTCTACAAAAATATCGGTGATACTCTAAAGAAAAGTTATCCGGGAACAAATGCCTGGTTTATCACAGCAAATCTTGAAGCACTAAAATTTGTGGGTTTAAAACCATCAAGAAAAATCAAACTTTTCAACGCAAGCCTTGAAGCACGTTTGGTAAAATACGAAATGTACGAAGGAAGTAAGAGAACGAAGTTTCAGGTTTCTGAATAGGCACAGAGGCTCAAAGGTTCAGAGGAGCAAAGGTGAAGAAAAAACATTGTTGCTTTGAATCTGTATAATTTGAATCTCAAAAAAACTACAAGTTAACTAAGTTCAAAACCACAAAGCTTCAAAGTTGGAAAAAAAACCTTTGTCCCTCTGAACCTTTGTAACTATGAACCTCAAAAAGAAAAAAATGTCAAAACTACAAGTAAGAGCTTTTTTATATCAATTAGGATGTTTCGCGATTTTATTTATTTTAGGTCGCTTTTTGGTAGCAACATATACACAATTAACCGGACTTTGGATTCCGATGACGTCGTTTATTGTGGCGACTTTGATTTCACCTAAATTTCAGGCGGTAAAAACGAAAGACGGTGAAAAGCTTTTTATGAAATGGATTTTTATAAAAGGAATTAGAGAAATAGGTTAATTAGCCACAATTATAAGGATTATAAAGATTTTGTTTCACCGAAGCCTCGGGATACAACGCTTTGCGGACTTAAATTGTGTATACACAACTTAAATCTTAGTGAAACTCCGCGAAAAAACCTTTGCGTTCTCTGCGTTAAAAATAATTAAAGAATATTTATAAAATAGTTATTTATGAAGATAATTGGACTTATAGGCGGAATTAGCTGGGTTTCTACAGCAGATTATTACAAACTTATAAATCAGGGAATAAATGAAAAAATGGGAGATTTGAACTTCTCGGAATGTTTACTTTATTCTTTCAATTATGCTGATATAAAAAAGAATAACGAAAACAACGATTGGGATTCGACTTTTAATATGCTTTTAAAAGGTTGTCAATTTCTAAAACAAGGCGGAGCAGAAGCTATTATTTTATGCGCTAATACAATGCATTTAATCGCTGACAGACTTGAAGAAGCCATCGATTTACCAATCATTCATATTGCTACAGAAACAGCGAAAGAAATTCAGAAGCAAAATCTTAAAAAAGTAGGTTTATTGGGAACCAAATTCACAATGGAACTGGATTTTTTTAAAGATAAACTTATCGCGCAGGGAATTGAAGCTATTATTCCGGAAAGTGAAAATGATAAAGATTTTATTCATACTACCATTTTTGAAGAATTAGGAAAAGGACTTGTAACTCCCGAAACCAAAAAACGTTATCTGGAAATTGCAAACGAATTAATAAAAAGAGGAGCTGAGGGAATTATTTTAGGATGTACCGAGATTCCGCTAGTGATTTTACCTGAAGATGTTGCTGTTCCTGTTTTTGATACAACTTTGATTCATTCAAAAGCCGCAGTCGAATTTCAGCTGTCTTAATTAAAAAAATATAAAAATTTAAAAGCCACGAATTCATGAATTGATTATTTAATTCTTGAATTCGTGGCTTTTATTTATTGGTAAAAATTATTTCTTTGGACTGCTTTTTTGAATTTCCGGTACAATTACTTTTTTCTTATAAAGCGGAATAAAATAAGAAACGGTATAATTAAAACCAATTCCGAAATTACCATCATATGTTCTGTTGAAACCTGGAATATACAAATTATCAAAACCATCAGGTGTTTTATTGGCTACCAAAAGCTTTAACTGAACAGAGAAACCTACAAATACATTATTAAAAACTTTTGCCTTTAAACCTCCTGTAACTTCAAGCCATCCTGCTGTTAAGCCGTCAAATTTTTGTCCGGCAACAAGTGCAGGTTCTTCACCCCAATAAGGATTTGCGTTATATATTTTATAACTGTTCAATTGCTGACTAAAGGTACTAAAACCACCACGTAAACCTATGCTTAAAATGTTTTCCATATCAAGCCAGTTTTGGTATAAGTTATAATCAAAACCACCTTTAATATAGGTACCGGTTGCAGTAGAATTTAATCTGTCGTCGTCTGTAGTTTTATCTTCAAAACCAAGTTCTGCTGCTATATAGTATTTTTTCGTTAAACGAAAATCACCTACAATTTCGATTCCTTTATAATCTTTATCATATAAACCTCGGGTTAGTTTATACAAATCGACCCCTACCCGCAAACCATAACGATTTGTTTTTGGAGGAGTTGGAATACTGTCTGTTTTAGCTTCCTGAACTTGTTTTGCTTTTGTTACAGGTTTTGCTGCAGTTTTTGTTTTTTCAGGAACGATTTCTTTTGTCGCCGTAGAATCCTGGGCGTTAACCAAAAACATTGAAAGCAATAAGCAAATACTAAAAGTATACTTTAATGTGTGTTTCATCTTCGTATTCAATGTTAAGATTTATTGGGGCGATATTTTGCATCCATAAACCATCACTGGTAGGATCTGTTTGTTCGTAAGGTGTTTGGGTATCCAGTTTAAAAATAGTTTTAAAACCACAAGCTCTGGATACATACACATTTTGCCTGGTATAATTAAATTTTAATTTATCAGTATTAACCAAATCTGCATTTGTATTGTCCGAATTTAAAATAAAACTATAAGTAGCTGTGTCTTCGTCTGTTTTTAACGGAATACCAATGGAATCACCGCTGGTAATGTATTTTTCATCATCAAGGGCACTTTCGTTGAAAATGATTCCTTCTGTTTGTCCGTCGCCAATTACTTTTAATCTTGTTACTTTTTTCTTTACAGTTGGATTATTAATATCGTAAAACGAAATTATCAATCGGGGAGTGGTTGGTGTATTTGCGTCACAAATATCATCCTTCTCGCAACCTGATAATCCAAAAGCAAAGAGTAATAAAAATGAGATTATTTTTTTCATTTATAATTTAGTTATCGAAGTTCTAAAAGTACAACATTTTCAACATGATGCGTTTGCGGAAACATATCAACCGGACGAACACGGGTTACTTTGTATTTTTCATCCATTAAAGCTAAATCCCGCGCTTGTGTAGCCGAGTTACAGCTTACGTAAACTACTTTTTTAGGAGCAATTTTTAAAATTTGATCGATAACGTCTTTGTGCATTCCATCTCTTGGCGGATCTGTAATAATAACGTCAGGTTTTCCATGCTGTGCGATAAAAGCTTCATTGAAAACTACTTTCATGTCACCAACAAAAAACTCGCAATTTGTAATATTATTGCGTTCTGCGTTTGCTTTAGCATCCAAAATAGCTTCGGGAACACTTTCTACACCAATTACTTTTTTAGCTTTTTTAGAAACGAACTGAGCGATAGTTCCTGTTCCTGTATATAAGTCATAAACAGTTTCGTCGCCAGTAAGTCCGGCAAAATCACGTGTAATTTTATACAATTCATAAGCCTGATCAGAATTGGTTTGGTAGAATGATTTAGCATTGATGCTAAATTTCAATCCTTCCATTTCTTCCAGAATATAATCTCTTCCTTTGTATAATTTTATATCCTGATCGTAAATGGTATCGTTTTGCTTCGAATTTACCACATATTGTAATGAAGTAATTTGTGGAAATTTCTCGTATAAATGATCCAGAATAAGTTCACGGTTTTTCTTGTCATTTTCAAAAAACTGAATCAAAACCATGATTTCTCCCGTTGAAGCAGTACGAATCATAAAAGTTCTTAATAAACCTGATTGTTCTCTTGGATTAAAAAATGCCAGATTATGTTCATTTGCAAAATCACGAATTTCATTTCTGATTGCATTGGATGGATCTTCCTGTAAATAACATTTTTGGATATCCAGGATTTTATCCCACATTTTCGGAATATGAAATCCTAGTGCATTTCTGTTTCCTAAATCTTCTGTACTTCCAATTTCTTTTTCGGTTAACCAACGAGCGTTAGAAAACGAAAATTCCATTTTATTTCTGTAGAAAAACTGTTTTTCTGAACCTAAAATAGTTTCAAATTCAGGAAGTTCAACTTTTCCAATACGTTGTAAGTGATTTTTTACTTCATTTTGTTTGTAATACAACTGTTGGCTGTATTTCATATTTTGCCATTTACAACCTCCACAAACGCCAAAATGATCGCAGATTGGTTCAATACGATGTTCTGATAATTCATGAAATTTTACGGCTTTACCTTCGTAATAAGCCTTTCTCTTTTTGAAAGTTTGTATGTCAACCACATCTCCCGGCACGACATTCGGAATAAAGATTACTTTTCCGTCAGGAGCTTTTGCTACTGAAACTCCTTTTGCTCCGGCATCAAGAACCGGAATTTGATGAAAGACAACTTTGTCTGTATTTTTTCTTCCCATAGCGCAAAAATAAGGGTTTGTAAACTTTTACGAATTTAATTTTCAAAATATTTTACCAATTTTATCAATTTATTGAGTTTAATAACGTTTAAACGGTAACTTTGCCTTTGCAACAATCCCAAATGCTGCATTTTTAACCTATTTGTATTGTTTTTTTTATGAAGTTGTACCACGAGCTTTCACAAATTAGCTTTTTAAAAAAGAGTTATGCTTTCAAATTTTTATTTGTAGCATTTATTGGTATACATATTCCTCTAATCGGAATTTTATTTTTTGTCCTTTATTATGATACTGCTATTTCAGCAACTTCGATTTTAGTATTTTCTCTCATAATGACTTTGCTGGCTACTTTGATTACTTTATTTATTTTGAATCAATTAATAAAGCCTATAGCCATTGCATCAAAATCTTTGAATGATTACAGAAACAATCGAAGACTATCTGTTTTGCCAACCGAATATTCTGATGAAGCCGGTTTATTAATGTGTAATATTCAGGAATCTATTTATGAAGCTGAAAGTTTTATCAACGAAAAACAGGATTTGATTTATATGCTTTCTCATGATTTGAAAAACTTTGCCGGAAATCCGCAAGGTCTGGCAAAATTAATTATTGAAGAAAATCCATCAGAATCTATAAAAGATCTGGCTGCTTTAATTTGTGAATCGACCGATTTGCAATTTAGATATATCGAAAACTTTATTAAGCTATTAAACGAACAGGATCAGGTAGTAAGATTGAATCAGGAATTGAAAACGATTGTTTTTCCGAATATTTTGCCTTTTATCAATGAACAGGTTGAGCAGCGTTTACTAGATAAAAATATAAAGTTAAGTCTGATTTTAGAATTAGAGGAAGCTAAACTTAGAATTGATGAAGGTTTATTGGTTCAGGTTTTGGTTAACCTAATAAGTAATGCTATTAAATTTTCTTATTTTGATAGTGAAATCAAAGTAAGAATGTATATTGAAAATGAACAGTTGATCATCACTGTTACTGATAACGGAATTGGTTTTGATAAAAATCAAATTGATGAGTTGTTTAAGAAATTTACCAAAATGAGCCGATTAGGAACTGCAAAAGAAACTTCAACGGGAATTGGTTTGTATTTATGCAAAAAAATAATCGAAAGAAACAAAGGTGAATTAACGGCTGCCAGCGAAGGGAAAAATAAAGGAGCTGAATTTAAAATTGTATTTGAAATTTAGTTTTTCCTCCTTTTTATAATTTCATAGTTGATGATTGTAAAGAAATAAAAACAAGAATCGGCTGTAATTTTTCCAAGAATAATTCCGAAGAAATAATTCCCACATAAAATTGGCATCCAATACATACAAAAAGGGCGAACTACCAAAAAGTCCAGAAATGCAGGATATCCAAATTCTAATGCCAGGTTTTTTATTAGAGATAGTACATCTTTTAATGTTGTAGTTTTTTCTGAAATCTTATTTTGCCTCGCTAATTTCCTGTAGGAAGTAAAGATTATTACACCATAAAAAGCAAAATATTCTGCAAACGTAATCAAATAGGCAGTTGTTAATCCGCTATAAATTTTACTGAAAAGCGATGTTAAAAGTGCAGCACTTGTACTTGCTACTTCAGCATATTTATAACGGTTAAACCATTCTTTAAAGTTTGATTTTGTAAGCATTTTTTTGAAGAGGTACTAAGATTCTAAGTTGCTAAGGTACTAAGATTACTAGCAAAAGTTTAAAAAAAACTTAGCATCTTAGCAACTTAGAACCTCAGGACCTTTAATGTTACCATAGCTGATGAACAGAAGGTTTTATGTATTTTTCATAAATAGCGTTCATAGCCGAAATTTTTTCAGGAGTTAATTTTGGCTGATCATAAACGGATAAATTAGACAAAACATGACTTGTTTTTGAGGCTCCCGGAATAATGCAGCTAATATCTTCAAAACCTAAAATCCATTGCAAGGCATAGGGTGCCAGATTTTCGGCTTCGGGAAACAATGCTTTTAATTCCTGAACAGCTTTTAAACCTAAATCATAATCAATTCCAGAAAAAGTTTCGCCTTTATCAAAGGCTTCTCCGTTACGATTAAAATTACGATGATCATCTGCTTCAAAAGTGGTTTTTGCATCAAATTTGCCTGTTAAAAGTCCGCTTGCTAAAGGAACTCTGGCAATTATTCCAATATCTTTTTTTCTGGCTTCTGAGAAAAATAATTGTGACGGACGCTGACGAAACAAATTAAAAATAATCTGAACCGTTGTAACATTCGAATATTCAATTGCTTTCAACGCTTCTTCGACTTTTTCGACGCTTACGCCAAGATTTAAAATCTTACCCTGATCTTTTAAACGATCAAACATTTCGAAGATCTCAGGTCGGTAATAAACTTCGGTAGGAGGACAGTGCAGCTGAATCAGATCCAGTGTCTCTAATCCCATTCTTTTTAAACTATCTTCAACATATTTTTGAAGCACTTTTGGCTGATAACCTTCATTTACATGCGGATTAATTTGACGCCCACATTTTGTAGCCACATATATACGCTCAGATCTTGAACGAACGACGCGCCCAACGGCAGTTTCGCTCAATCCATTTTCGTAAACATCGGCAGTATCAATAAAATTAACGCCATTATCAATTGCAGTATTCAAAAGTTCGTCTGCTGTTTTATTATCAAACGCAGATCCCCATTTCCCTCCAACTTGCCAGGTGCCAAGTGAGATTTCGGATATATTGAAGTTTGTTTTTCCTAGTTTTCTGTAGTTCATTTTTTTTCGTTTAAGGTTCAAAGGTTCATAGCAACAAAGGTTCAAAGGTTTTTGAGACTTGTTTTTAAAACTTTGTCGCTCTGAGCCTCTGAACCTTTGCCTCTTTCTCAATCAAATAAATCCGAAGATAAATAACGATCACCGCGGTCGCAGATAACGGCAACGATAACACCGGATTCTAATTGTTCGGCGATTTTTAAGGCAACTGCAACAGAACCTCCGCTGCTCATTCCGGCAAAAACACCTTCTTCAAGGGCTAATCTTTTTGTCGTTTCTCTGGCTTCTTCTTCACTTACATCGACAACCGTATCTACTTTTGAAGCATCAAAAATTTTCGGTAAATATTCTTGTGGCCATTTGCGGATTCCCGGAATTTGAGATCCATCGCTTGGCTGGGCACCAATGATTTGAATGGCAGGATTTTTTTCTTTTAAATAAGTCGAAGTTCCAATGATAGTTCCTGTCGTTCCCATTGCCGAAACAAAATGCGTTACGGTTCCTTCAGTGTCATTCCAGATTTCAGGACCTGTCGTTTTATAATGCGCCTTCCAGTTATCTTCATTTGCAAACTGATTTAACATCAAATATCCGCCCTGAGCGACTTTTTTATCGGCATAATCGCGCGAACCAATAATTCCTTCGCTGGCAGGCGTTAAAATCACTGTAGCGCCATATGCACGCATCGTTTGAGTACGTTCTTTTGTAGAATCTTCGGGTAAAACCAGTTCTATTTCAATTTGAAACAATTGCGCAATCATTGCAAGGGCAATTCCGGTATTACCGCTTGTTGCTTCAATTAGTTTATCTCCTTTTTTAATGTCGCCTCTTTCAAGAGCCGATGCAATCATATTGTATGCTGCTCTGTCTTTTACACTTCCGCCCGGATTATTTCCTTCTAATTTCAGTAAAAGTTTTACGTTTTTATTTTTAACCAAATTGACAGTTTCCATCAATGGAGTATTTCCAATTAGGTTTAGCAATTTCTGTGGACCCATTATTTTATTTCTTTTATTTTAACTTCAGTTGTAGTAGTATTCATGACAATAGAACCTGCGGGAATAGATTTTGTTACCCAGGCGTTTCCGCCAATAATGCTGTTGGCGCCAATTGTAGTCTGACCACCCAAAATAGTGGCGTTGGCATAAATGCAAACATTTTTTTCTACAGTTGGATGACGTTTTGCATTTTTCATTTCCTTGCTTACGCTCAATGCTCCAAGTGTAACTCCCTGATAAATTTTTACATTTTTTTCAATCACGGTAGTTTCTCCAATAACAATCCCTGTGGCGTGATCAATAAAAAATGGCGAGGCAATTTGTGCACCGGCATGAATATCGGTTCCGGTAATACGGTGAGCATATTCGCTCATTAATCTCGAAAACAATAACAAATCAAGCTGATATAATTCATGGCTTAATCTGTAAATGGCAATGGCATAAAAACCGGGATAGCCCAAATAAACTTCGTCAATACTATTTGATGCCGGATCATTTTCTAAGATATATTCTGCATCCTGATTTAGTTTTTCCAGAACGCCGGGCAATTTTTCCAGGAAACGATCCCAGATAGATTCGCACATATTTTGAGGCTTTCTGCAGGCCAGAACGGCAATTTCCTTAAAACGAATTTCTAGTTCGTCGATACTTCCGTCCAAAGGTGCATTTGAATCAAAAAGGGTATAAAAAAGCTTTTCGGTAAAATCTTCTGTTTTAGTTTTGATTCCGTAATTTATATTTAAATGGCTTTTTAAAGCTTTTATATTCTCTATGATGGTATTTTTTGACACAATTATAAAAATTGAATGAGTAATTTTGAAACGTTAAAAGTAAGGCGTTTTTTGTAAATAAAGGCACGAATTAACTAAAGAAATTTTGTTTTAAGAATTCTATTTGTGATAAATAAAAGAATTTTGGAGGACAATAATTTATATGATTCTTAAGAAGTTAAATGTGTAATTTAGCCAAGTCAAATATATTAAAAATGAAAAATAATCAGACTTTTAAGAGTGCTATTTCTAACCTGTCTTTTCCTGCAAACGAAAAAGTTTCGGGAAAATCAATTCATGATCCCATTTTAGGACTGATAATCAAAGATCATCCTTCTTTTTGCGATGCTGATTTTATTGCTGTTAAAGAATTAAATGACTACCGCCAGAAATATGTTTCAAATTATTTGTCTACAGAAATAGGTACATTATCTGATCTTGAAAAAAGTGTTATTACCTCTTTAAAAGAAGATAAATCAATTGTAAATATTGTTGAAGATGAAGAAGAAACCAGAAGTTTTGGTCAAAAAATAGCCGATAAAGTAGCTGATTTTGGCGGAAGCTGGACTTTCATCATTTCGTTTTTGCTTTTTATAGTCATTTGGATTGGCTCAAATGTTTATATTTTGATGAATAAAGGATTTGATCCTTATCCGTTTATTTTGCTGAATTTGATTCTTTCCTGTATTGCCGCTTTGCAGGCTCCGGTAATTATGATGAGCCAAAATCGCCAGGAAGAAAAAGACAGGACCCGTGCCAAAAAAGATTATATGATCAACCTGAAATCAGAATTAGAAATTAGAATGATTCATGATAAAATTGATCATTTGATTATGCATCAGCAACAGGAATTAATCGAAATTCAGAAAGTACAAATCGAAATGATGAACGATATTCTGAATCAGATTAAGAAATAATTCAGGTTGAAAAATTAAAAATAAAAGTGTTTGAAGTAATATCCACCAACCATAAATAGGCCATTTATGACAGCTGAAACCCAAAGCATTTTTTGATTATTTTTTGATTTTTGGAAAAGATATAAAGCTCCAAATCCAAAAAATAAAAGGGTAGAATAAAGTGCCGGATACATCTTAAAAGCAGCAAAAAAGTCGCCTTGAAAAAGTAAGAATAATGCGCGTTGAAAACCACAGCCCAGACACTCGATTCCGAACAGCGTTTTGAACAAACAAGGCAGCATAAATTTCTCTAAATTCAAAGCGATTATTTTTTACAATTTTACAAAAAAATATCCGATAACATTTCACAAGGTAGGAACTGGTATTTTAAAGTTTCATACTTTTGGATTTTTATACTTTAAAATATGAAAGCTTTTAAAATTTTAATAATGATACTTGCCATTTCGGTTGCATTATATGAGCAGGTTTCGGCAGAAAAAAATATCTATATTATGGTAATTGCGATTGCAGTTTTCATGTATGGAATGATGCAGCTGAGTGCAAAAACGCCAAGTAAAAATCAAGAAAAAGAGGAGCATGATGTTGAATAAAGGAGATAAGGTTTCTGTTTTAGATGAAGCCATAAACGGAACAGTTGTTTCGGTAAAAAACAAGGAAGTTCTGATCGAAACCGAAGACGGATTCTTGATGACATTTTTTGTCAATGAATTGCTTAAAATGCAAGATTCCAGTAATTTAATGAATTCTATTAAAAGAATTAATTTAGAAGAAATTTCGAAAGAGAAAACGGAGCCAAAACCAAGAAGTTTTGTAAAAGAAAAGAAAGATAAACGCGAAATTCCCGCTCCGGAATTTGATTTGCATATTGAAAAACTGGTTCCAAATAAACGCGGAATGTCAAATTATGATATTTTGACTTTGCAAACAGAAACGGCAAAAAGACACATTGAATTTGCGATTCGAAATCGAATTCCGAAAATTGTTTTTATTCACGGAGTTGGCGAAGGAGTCTTAAAAGCGGAACTCGATTTTTTATTAGGCCGTTATGACGGAATTGATTTTCAGGATGCCAATTATCAAAAATATGGGTTGGGAGCAACAGAAGTTTATATTAGGCAAAACAATAAATAAGATTTTTTATTGAACTGAAAAAACTCAAAATAAAGCATAAAAAAACATCCGTATTTAAAAACAATTTCGATGAGAAATCAATTTTAAATACGGATGTTTTTTTGTAAGAATTTATAGTTTTGAAAAGAACTGAATTATCTTAGTTTGCAACACTTGTTGAAAACGATCCAATTGCAAAAGTGTTCCCTAATCTAAAGCTGCTGTTTCCTTTTTGAAGCGTTACATTTTTAAGTACAATTGTGTGCTTAAATGCATTGGGTCCATCGGTAGTTGTTGTTACTTCAATTGAACCATTTGTGTCTGTAGCTCCAGTCCATGTTTCTTTTAAAGATGGAGTTGATGGAGTAGTAGTTTGGCAAAAATAATCTTCGGTCAAAGTACTGTTGTAAACTCGGTATAAAAGTTTATTATTGGTAGCACCTATCACCGCCGTTCTTGGCTGATTTAATGGCGTAACCGTATTTTGAATTAAACCAGATTCTACAGCATCAATAGTTATAGCAGCGCCGGATACAATAAAATTATAAATTTGTCCCGATGTAGTACATTGTGCTGCTGTTTCATCAAATGTTAAATCTAATGTGGTTTCCAATTTTGTTGAAAAGTCTCCAAATACAATTTCGGGTACAGTTACATCGACACCGGAAACAGAATATGTAACATTTTTAATTATAATGTTATGACTATATCCGTTAATTCTCGTAGCATTATTAGCGTCGGCATCTGTTACTTTTTGTACGGTTTCTATTTCTATTACCCCTGATTTTGCATACCATTCATCTATAACTTTAGGTGATGTTGGCGGTATTAAACTACAAATGTATGTTCCTGCTATTGTTCCGTCATAGCCTCTGTAAACAAGTCTATAAGTACTATTATCAATATTGTATTGATTTGGCACATCTATAGGTGTTGGGTTTTCCGGAAAAGTATTTTCAGGTACCTGCAATAGTAATGATTCCTGAGTTTTAAGTTTATAAACCAATAAATTCTCATCAGTACAGCTTGCAGAGTTTGTAATAGTACTAAAGTCAACGTTATCAACAGTTATATCACCATCATCGCAACCATTTAATAAAAATGCGAATAACAGTAAGCTTGCATATTTTCTCATCATAATTTTATTTGGGTCAAAAATAGTGAAAAATTTGGCAAATGATATTTAAGAATTCACAATTGATATTTCTTAACTTTGCATCAATGAAAAAAGTATATCTCGATAACGCCTCAACTACAGCCATGCGACCTGAAGTTATTCAGGAAATGACAAAAGTGATGACTGAAGATTTTGGTAATCCCTCATCTACGCACAGTTTTGGACGAAATGGAAAAACTATTTTAGAACTTTCCAGAAAAAGTATTGCAAAACAGTTAAATTGTTCTGCACAGGAAATTATATTTACATCCGGCGGTACAGAAGCTGATAACTGGATTCTTCGTTCGGCTGTTGAAGATTTGAAAGTAACCCGTATTATAACTTCAAAAATTGAACATCATGCGGTTTTATATGCCGTTTTAGCTTTACAATCAGATTATGGTATTCAGGTTGATTATGTTGATGTAAATCACGACGGAAGTATCGATTTGACACATTTATCAAGTTTGTTATCTGAAGATAAAAAAACTATTGTCAGTTTAATGCACGTAAACAACGAAACAGGCTCTATTTTAGATCTTGACAGGGTTAGTGTTATTTGCAGGCAATACAATACTTTATTTCATTCAGATACTGTTCAGTCTGTAGGTAAAACCGAAATCGATTTGCAAAAAACTACTGTTGATTTTATAGTTGCCAGCGCGCACAAATTTCATGGACCAAAAGGAATTGGTTTTGTGTTTATTCGTAAAAACTCAGGTTTGCAGCCATTAATTTTTGGTGGAGAACAGGAAAAAGGACTTCGTGCAGGAACCGAAGCAGTACATCAAATTGCCGGAATGGCAAAAGCTTTGTCTGTTTCCTATGAAAATTTAGAGGAAGAAAGAAACTATATTTCGGACTTGAAAATGTATCTTATTCAACAATTAGAAATTCATCTTCCAGGTTTTAGAATTAACGGTAAAAAAGAAGATTTTTATAATATCATCAATATCATTTTGCCTTTTTCTGAAGATAAAACTTCGATGTTATTATTTAGTCTGGATATGAAAGGAATCGCCGTTTCAAGAGGAAGCGCCTGCCAGTCTGGAAGTATAAAGCCTTCGCATGTTTTAAAAGAAATGCTTTCAGAAACAGATTTAAAATTACCAAATCTACGAATTTCATTCAGTCATTATAATACCAAAGAAGATATTGACTGGTTGGTTCAAAGTTTGAAAACTCTTTAAAAAGGTACAAAGAGACAGAGTTGCAAAGGTTCAAAGATTTAGAGTGTAGATTTTATAATCTAAAATCTACACTCTAAAATCTAAAATTATTTACGAATCACTTTTACCTGCGAATCATTTGTTAGTTTTATAATCGTCGAAGGTTTTCCTGCAACTTTATCCTGATTTAATTTTACAACATAATCAACACCTTTAACGATTTCCGGGTTAATATCTTTAAAAGCAATTGGAGTTGGCTGTCCAGAAATATTAGCCGAAGTCGAAACCAAAGGCTTTTTCATTCTTTCTAATAATTTAAAACAAAAAGGTTCTTTTACTACACGAACTCCCAATGAATTATCTGCTGCAATAATATTTGGAGCAACATTTCTTGGTTCGTCCAAAATTAAGGTAGTTGGTTTTTCAGATAAATCTAAAATTTGCCAGGCAACTTCAGGAATATTTTTAAAAACATTGTACATCATTTTTTCGCCATTCATCAAAACAATCATGCTTTGTGTTTCGGCACGCTGTTTAAGTTTGTATATTTTGGCAACCGCTTCAGGATTTGTAGCATCACAACCAATTCCCCACACGGTATCGGTTGGGTAAAGTATTATTCCGCCTTCTTTAATAACTTCGTAAGCGTTTATTATCTCCTGATTCAGATTTTCCATAACAACAATATATTTAATAAAAGTGGCGCAAAGATACTAATAAACTCTAAGAATCTGATGTGTTAATAGTAACCGAATATGTATGTAAAAAGCATTTTATTAATGTACGTTTGTACTTTGTTTATTGGATGTAACAAATTTGTTTGAAAATTATTACAGTCATTTTAAACATTTATTTTTAAATGTAAAATATCTAAAAAAGCAAATTTAAGAATGAAGATAATACTCGATTCACAAGCTTTTAATTATCAAAAATATGGAGGCGTTTCAAGATATTATACAGAGATATTTTCTGTTTTATCCCGAAATCCAGATGTAGAAGTTTTTATACCCTGGTTTTACACTAAAAACATTTATTATAAAGAAAGTGTCTTGTATAATAGCAGACAAAAAAAGCATAATTTCTTTCTGGAACTTCTTTCTAAACTTGGAATAAGTATTCGAAAAAAAAGCAAAAAATCAAATTATGCAAGAACAATAAACGAAGGTTTGTCAGAAAGCAATTATGATTTGTTTATTCCAACTTATTATGATCCTTATTTTTTAGATTATATAGACAATAAACCCTTTGTTTTAACAGTTTATGATATGATTCATGAATTGTTTCCTCAGTATTTTTCGGATGCAGATAAAATGGCAGCAAATAAGTTGTTATTAATCGAAAAAGCAACAAAAATAATTGCCGTTTCACAAAATACAAAAAATGATATTTTACGTATATATCCTCATATCGAGGAAGAAAAAATAGAAGTAGTTTATCATGGAACTTCAATTAAAATAAATGAAAACATAAGCACAGATTTACCCTCTGATTATATTTTATTTGTTGGATCCAGAGCCGATTATAAAAATTTTATTTTTTTGGTTGATGCAATAAAAGAACTTTTAAAGAAGGATTCGAATTTGTATTTAGTTTGTGCAGGCGGCGGAAATTTTAGTAAAGCTGAGAATGATTTTATAAAAGAAATGGGTTTAGAAAATCAAATTATTCAAAAAGATTTTGAAGAAGAGGAGTTAGGCAGTTTTTATAAAAATGCAAAATGTTTTGTTTTTCCATCTCTGTATGAAGGATTTGGAATTCCGGTTTTGGAATCGATGGCGTGCGGATGCCCTGTTGTTTTGGGAAATCATAGCTCGTTTCCTGAAGTTGCAGGAAAAGCGGGAGTATATTTTGATGTAAACAGTAAAGAAGATTTAAAAATTAAAATTAACAATCTTCTGGAAAACGAAGCTTTAAGAGTAGATTTTACTGCAAAAGGATTGGAACAAAGCAAGAAATTTAATTGGGAAAATGCAGCCTCGCAATGTTTGGCTGTGTATCAAAAAGCGTTGAAGAAATAATCTGAAAAATGAGTAACTACAAAACAAAATCAGCGGTATTATTTTTGATTTTTAACAGGCCCGATGTAACTGAATTGGTTTTTGAGCAAATTAGAAATAACAGACCTTCTAAATTATATATAGCAGCAGATGGAGCAAGAAGAGACAGGCCAAATGAAATAGAAATTTGTAATGAAACCAGAGCAATTGCAGCAAAAATTGACTGGGATTGTGAAGTTAAAACATTATTTAGAGAGGAGAATTTAGGTTGTAAATACGCTGTTTCATCTGCGATTGACTGGTTTTTTGAAAATGAAGAAGAAGGAATTATTTTAGAAGATGATTGTTTACCCTCTGAAGATTTCTTTGTTTTTTGTGATGCAATACTCGAAAAATACAGATTTGATACCAGAATAAGACATATTGGAGGTACCAATTTACAACTAGGTCAAAAACGTGGAAATGATAGTTATTATTTTTCAAATTTAACTCACGTTTGGGGCTGGGCGTCCTGGAGAAGAGCCTGGATTGATTATGATGTCGAATTAGCGAAATACAAAAGTGCTGATATTGAGAATACTTTCAAATTTATTTTTAATAATAGCATTGTAGTAGAGAGCTGGAGCAATATTTTTCAGAAATTATTGAAAAATGAAATCGACACTTGGGATTATCAATGGACAATAACGAATTTTTTTAATAATGGTTTGTCGATTATTCCAAACGTAAATTTGATCAGTAATATTGGTTTTGGTGCAAATGCTACACATACAGACAATTCTAATGATGCTTTTTCGAATCTGAAAACCGAAAAACTTTTGCAGATAACCCATCCATTAATAATGCTTCCTAATAAAGAGGCCGATTTTTTTACTTTGAACAGAGAGTTTAAAGTCAAAAAAAGAAAGAGAAAAAAAATGTGGAGGAAATTAAAATTTTGGAAAAAATATAATAACTAATTGATATGAGTAAAGTATCTGTTATAACAGTAAATTTTAACGACAAAAAAGGATTAAGCAAAACACTGGAAAGTGTAACCAACCAAACGGATAAAAATTTTGAATTTATTGTAATAGACGGAGGAAGTAATGATGGGAGCAAAGAATTAATAGAACAATATCAGGATAAAATCACGCATTGGGTGAGCGAAAAAGACAATGGTGTTTTTAATGCTATGAATAAAGGAATTAAAATCGCCACCGGAGATTTTATAATTTTCATGAATGGTGGAGATTGTTTTTATAATAATTCGGTATTAGAAGATACTATTCCCGATTTTACATCAGAATATGATATTTATTATGGTGATAATTATAAAGAAAGTAATGGTTCAAAAAGATTAAAAATTTATCCTGAAAAATTAAGTTTTTCTTTTTTTTATAATAGCTCAATAAATCATCAGTCAACTTTTATAAGAAAAACGCTTTTTGATGATTATTTCTACTATAATGAAAACTATAAAATTGCCTCAGATTGGGAATTTTTTATTTATGCAATCTGTTATAAAAATGTTTCTTATAAATATTTGAAGAGAACAATTGCGATTTATGATTTTACCGGAATTTCTTCAAATCCAAAGTTTAGGGATTTATATAATGAAGAGAAAAAAATAACTTTTCAAAAATATTTTCCAGCCTTTATGGAGGATTATAAAGAAGTCGAAGTTTTAAATTCAAAAAGATTCTTACAATTTCAGCATATTAAAAAATTTACAGTTCCCTGGAAGCTATTAAAAGCTTTTATTAGCTTATTATTACTATTTTTGCCTAAAACCCCTAACAAGTAATTTCAATTTATACTCTTTTTGATTATAGAATTTATGAAAAAAATACATGTAGGTTTTTTGTTTTCACACGATTATGAAAAATTAAAGTTATCCATTCCACCAGTTTATGCTGCATCTGACAAAATTTTTATTGCGATAGATGAAAATTACATTACGTGGTCGGGAAATAAGTTTGAGGTTGATCCTGATTTTTTTGAATGGCTTAAAGAAATAGACACCGAAAACAAAATCGAAATTTATAGGGATAATTTTTACGTACCGTCTCTAACCGAAATAGAGATGGATACTCGCGAGCGTCATTTGCTTTCTCTAAAAATGGGAATTGGAAACTGGCTTGTTCAGGTAGATAGTGATGAGTACTTTTTTGATTTTGAAAAGTTTGTTTTAGATTTAAGAAAACATGATCATTATCTGGATAATCCAGAAAAAAATAAAATTCAAATAGCTGCTTTCTGGGTTATACTTTACAAGTATACAGACAATGGAATTTTGTATGTTGATTTGCCAATGAAAGCAATATTTGCGACAAACTATCCTAACTATAATTTAGCCAGAAGAACAAGTTCCCGTGTAATTTATACCAATAATATTGTTTTGCACGAATCGTTGTCAAGAACAGAAAAAGAATTGCGTTTTAAATTAGAAAATTGGGGGCATAAACGTCAGGTAAATGCTGGATTTATTGATAAATGGATTAAAGTAAACGAAAAAAATTACACCAAACTTAGAGGTTTTTATTACATAGAACCAAACCGCTGGAAAAAACTAAATTATTTTCCAAGCAAAGATTTGAAAGAAATCAAGGATTTTGTAATAAATTCTAAAGTACTAACCATTTCACCAGTTTACTTAGCTTTGAAGAACTTTGGACAATGGTTTAAATTTTTATTTAAATAAATTAATATAAAATTTCATTGTAAACTTTTAAATAAGCAGCAGCTGCTTCTTTCCAATTAAAGCTGGCAGCTCTGTCCTTTAAAAGTGTCTGACATTCAATTTTATTGTTTTCGTGATAATTCAATCCTTCAAAAAGAACGGTTTTCATGTATTCAGGATCAAAATTAGTCCAATAATTTGCTGCATTTCCGCCAATTTCCGGTAAGGAAGTTTTATCAGATAGAAATACAGGCTTTCCAAAACTCATTGCTTCAATAGGAGGAAGTCCGAAACCTTCTCTAATTGAAGGAAATAGAAAAGCAGCGCAATTTTTCATGTAAAATTGCTTGCCCTGATCACTTATTCTTCCGGTTAAAAATACTTGATTTCCAAGACCATTGTCGGTAATTAGTTTTTTTATTACCGCGCCATATTCTTTCGTATCATTTCCGGAAATTATTAAGTTAAAATCTTTAACAGACTTCATCATGTTAATAATTGCGATATAATTCTTTCGCTCAATAAAGTCACCAATCGTATAGAAAAATGGTTTATCGACAGGAACCTTACTAATAAAATTAGATGTGTCTAATAAAGTAGATATCGGGTTTCCGTTATAAATTATACATTCAGGAACATCGGGAATTTTAAAATAATCGTGTGTTTGTTTTTTTGCAAATTCAGAAATATAAGTAATTGCAGTAGCTCTTTCCAGTTTTTCTTTAAATAAGCGATTTCTTTTGTGATTCATATCTTTAGATATTTCTTCAACAAAATTAACATCATGAATCGTTAATAAATATTTTGTATTTGTACGCGGTTCAATTTTAGTATTTTGATTTACGGCATGCCATAAATCATACTTTCCAAAAGGCCTAAAGGTCTCATATCTATGAAAAGATCTGTATTGATGGTATTTGAATTTGTCTCCAAATTCATTTTTAAGTAAATTCGGTTTCCCTGAATTAAGGTAGATTTTTAAGTTGTCAAAAGAAAGTTGTTCCATACCCTTAATTAATTCATAATTAAAAGTTCCTAACCCGGTTGCTCGGTTATTTATGTTATGAGTTTCTAAAAAAACACTCTTTTGCTGTGACATTACTTAATTTTTTCACGAAAATACAATATTAATTTGATGTGTTAAATTGTATATGTATTTTTGTTGTTTATAAAAATATACTGATGAATTTTAAAGTAAATCCCGCTTTTGAAAATAGTACCCTATCTGTACTTGATAATATTAAAACATTTAATAATTCAGGAAGTCTTTTTGGAAATGGTGATCGAAATAAAATAAAATTGTTTGAACTGAACGGAATAACAATCAATATAAAATCTTTCAAAATACCGAATATCGTAAATAAAATTGCTTACAAATATTTTCGAAAGTCAAAAGCAAGACGTTCTTTTGAATTTGCAACTATTTTGTTGGAAAAAGGTATTGGAACTCCGCAGCCAATTGCATTTCTTGAAAATTTTAATGCTATTGGGTTAAAAGACAGTTATTATGCGAGTGAGCATTTAATTACTGAATTAACCTATAGAGAACTCGTAGAAATTCCTGATTATCCGGATCATGATAATGTACTAAGACAGTTTTCAAAATTTACTTTCGATTTACATCAAAAAGGGGTTGAGTTTTTAGATCATTCACCAGGAAATACTTTAATCAAAAAAACGACTGACAATAAATATGATTTTTTTCTGGTTGATTTAAACCGAATGAACTTTCATGCAAATATGACTTTTGAACAGCGTATGAATAATTTTAGACGCTTAACACCTCATAAAGAAATGATTGCAGTTATGAGCAATGAATACTCAAAGTTTTATAAAGATAAAACAGAAACTGAAATTTTTGACACTATGTGGAAAGCAACGGTAGATTTTCAGGAAGAATTTGCCAGAAAGAAAAGACTTAAAAAGAAACTTAAATTTTGGAAGTCTTAGCTTGTTTAATGATTTTTTTAAGTTCCTGATAGCGAACAAAAACGCTTAAAGCATTTAAATAACAGATAATAATTCCTTTTCGGCCATCGAGAACTCCTAATCGTAAAAAATACTGATTTAAAAATTTATAAGCAGGGCGCAAATAAAAATGATAAAAGCCAGGTTTCGTGTTTTTTATAAATTGTTCCTCTGCTTTTAATTTTCCATAAAAAATCATTTTTTGCTTATATTCATTGTAACTGGAATACGAGTAATGATTTAGCTTATGTTTTAATTTTTTTGTTTTTCCGTTTACGATTAATTTTTCATGCACAATTTTATTGACGTTATAATGTGCATGTTCTTTTTTGAAAAGTCGAATGATTTTATCAGTTTGCCAGCCGCTGAAACGTATTTTTTTGTTTTTGAACATGAAATTTCGATAAACAAAATAAGCCGAAGCACTATCTTTTTGATTTATAGTAAAGTCGATTTCCTGTTTAAGCTTAGGCGTCAATCTTTCATCGGCATCAATAAAAAGAATCCATGAATTTGTGGCGAGACTTAGGGCATAATTGCGTTGTACGGCAAAATTATCAAATGTGCGCTGAAATATTTTTACATTTTTAAATCCTGAAACAACTTCAAAAGTGTTATCGGTACTAAAAGAATCTACTACAATTATCTCATCGGCAAAAGCCAAATCATCAAGAAGTGTTTTTATATTCGACTCTTCGTTGTAAGTAATGATTAAAACTGTTAACCGCTGTTTTTCTGCCAAAATCATTTTATTTTTGTGCTAAGATTTTGGGTTAAAAAAGATTCAATTTTTGCTGCAAAAAATTCAGGTTTAAATTCTTTGTATAAAGATAATGCGTCTTTTTTGAGCATTTTTTCCGTTTTATTTTCAAATAAATCAGGACGATAATCTTTTAGATGTACCGAAAGATGATGAATTCCATCTTCAAAAGTGGCCCAGATTTTCTTTTCAATCCACGGAGAAAAAATAATAAACGATGGTTTTTCAAGCGCTTTTGCCATATTTATAGCTCCTCCGTCATTACCAATTATAAAATCACATTGATTTACAATACCAATAAAAGAGCGTAAATCTCCACCCAGTAAATCAAAATAAATTTTTTCCTGAGTTGAAGATTTACAGGCATTAAAAACAGTTTTTGCTTCTTCAAGCTGCTTTGGGAAATAATTAAAAAGAATATTTACATCGGCATTATCAGCAACATAATCAATAACTTTTGCCATGAAGTCTAAAGGGTATGTTTTTAGTTTTTCACTTCCCAAAAGACTTATCATAACGGTTTTTCGATCTTTTCGAACCAGGTGTTTTTCAAAAATTGCAATCGCTTCCTGATTTTCTTTGTCTGAAACAAACAATTTAGGAATTGGATCTATTTTAATTTTTAAATCCAAAGGTTCCAATAACGAAAGTCGCCTCTCTATTGCCAAGCCTAAATTTGTTTTAGGAAAGGGCTCAAACGGAACATTGTCTGTATATAGAAAATTTCTTCCCGGTTTTTTATATGATATTTTTCTTTTGGCATTGCTTAATAAGACCAAAATCCAACTTTCTAATTTTGAATAAGCATCGATTAACAAATCGTATTTTTCTCTACGAATTTGAAATGCAAGATTTAATAATTCCTTTGTGCTTTTTCGATGTTTCTCTTCAAAAAGAATAATATTATCAATACTTGAATTGCCTTCTAAAACAGGAGTCGTCGAGGAATAAACCAAATAATCGATTTGAGCGTCAGGATAGGCAGCACGCAAATTGTTGCATATAATGCTGCTGACTAAAACATCACCAATCATTTTTTGCTGGATTACAAGTATCTTCATTTATGTGGTATTTATAAAGAGATTGCAAATTGAAGCAAAAAAATCCAAATCCCAATCATTTTTCAGAAAGGAATTTGGATTTAATAATGAAGCATAATATTTTATTTACTTAAAACATATCATACGCGAGTATTTGTATATTCTTACTTAGTGCGGCTGTTTTTTTGATAAACCAAAAACTGTTTCGATCCAATTTTCTATAGTGTATTTTGTATAAATATTCTCAGGAATTGGTTCGTATGGACTAGTGAAAAACTCTGTGTCAAAATTTATGTTTGTTTCATCAATAATTAATATGTTTTTGGGATTATAAAAGTCATAGTGAGCAATATTGGGATTTGTTGTAATTAGTTTTTTCTGCAGTCCCAGACTTTCAAATACCCTAAAAGTTAACCCATTCTGTTCTTTGCGATGAATGTCTAAAAGAAATTTGGAATCGTTTACAAATTCATTAACCTGATCAATTTGAATGTATTCTGAAATAAATTCAATGTTGGCGTTTTTTGTTTTATTCTTTTTATCATAAATAATAATTTTAGATGAAATTCCATTGTTAGTCAGTTCATCTGCAATTTTAGATATAATATTAAATCTATTATCTTTTGAGCTAATATTAAAAATATCGTATTTAAAAATTCCAGCTGGATTTGTTTTTGATTCTTTGTAAATAAAATTAGTTATAAATTTTAGGTTGTATTTTGCACAATCTTCTTTTTCAAATGAATAGACTTCATCAAAATTAGGAAGAATGGGAATTATTTTTGGGCAGCGATAAATATTATCATTAAAAAAAGCAATTGATTTTTTGGTGTATTTCTTAAACTCTAAAATCTTTTTTGGATCAATAAAATCACCTTTTATAGTTAGAATAACATCCTGAATTTGTCCGAGTTCTTGTAAACGTTTATTTATTTCATTTCCAAAATGAATATTTTTTATATTTTTCTTTAAAAATGCTTTTAGAAAAAAATTATAAATACGGTATGTAAAATTTGGGTACTCGTATTTGAAAGTATTAAAATCTATATGATTTACTATATGTCCTCTTTTTTCAAGAGCTGTAGCAATATTGTCGTTATAACCCCAATTATCGTGGCTAATAATAGTAATTTTCATTGTAAGAATATTTTTATTTTTTAATTGATAAAAGTAAGTAAAATTTCTATTTTTGCACTTATATATAAATATTTGTAATGAAAATTAGTGGCTTGGTAATTACGTTTAATGAAGAAAAGAATATAGGAAAATGTATAGATGCATTACTAAAAGTTTGTGAAGAAGTAATAATTGTCGATTCATTTAGCAAGGATCGTACAGTTGAAATAGCTCAAAATAAAGGTGCAAAAGTTATTCAACAGGCTTTTTTAGGAGATGGACCACAAAGAACGCATGGTTTGCCTTATTGTAAAAATGATTGGATTTTAAATCTTGATGCTGATGAATTTTTGGATAAAGATGCCAAAGAATTTATAAAGGAGAAAAAGTATTTAGAAGGAAATCATGATGCGTTTAGTTTTAGGGTAAAAAATTTTCTGGCAGATAAACTTATTGATTTCTCTGGTTGGTATCCGGATCAGAAAGTTCGTTTTTTTAACAAAAAAACGGCACATCCCTCAGATTCAATAGTACATCAAAAAATTGTAACTCAAAATGAGAAAAAAGTTGATGTACATATATTGCATTATGGATGGGATTCTTTAGATCAGATCATTGCAAAAAAGAATCAATATTCTGGCTGGCATGCACAGCAGTTATTTGATCAGGGAAAAAGAATAAATGCTTTTAAGCCAGTTTTAAATGGAACAGTTGCTTTTATACGCTGTTATTTTTTTAAGAAAGGTATTTTTAATGGAATTGAAGGATTGTCAATAGCAATGATTCAAAGTTTTTTCTCTTATATGAAATATGCGAAGCTTTTGAAACTTCAAAAAAGAAATTCCAAATAAAAAAAAATCCAAATTCCAAATCTGTTACGATTGGAATTTGGAATTTAGAAATTGTGATTTATTTTATTTAAATCTATACAGCAACATCGTACTCACGAAGTGCATTGTTTAATGAAGTTTTTAAATCTGTAGATGGTTTACGAGTACCAATAATCAAAGCACATGGAACTTGAAATTCTCCGGCAGCGAATTTTTTAGTATAACTTCCAGGGATTACAACAGAACGTGCAGGCACAAAACCTTTCATTTCAACAGGTTCGTCACCAGTTACATCGATAATTTTAGTTGAAGCAGTTAAACAAACGTTAGCACCAAGAACAGCTTCTTTACCAACATGCACACCTTCTACAACAATACAACGAGAACCAATAAAAGCACCATCTTCAATAATTACCGGAGCAGCTTGAAGAGGTTCTAAAACTCCACCAATTCCAACTCCGCCACTTAAGTGTACGTTTTTACCAATTTGTGCGCAGCTACCAACAGTTGCCCAGGTATCAACCATAGTTCCTTCGTCTACATACGCGCCAATATTTACATAACTTGGCATCAAAATCACACCGCTTGAAATGTAAGCACCGTAACGTGCCACGGCATTTGGTACTACACGAATTCCTTTTTCAGCATAATTTCTTTTTAGCAACATTTTATCATGATATTCAAAAATACCAGATTCCCATGTTTCCATTTTTTGAATTGGAAAATACATTACAACAGCCTTTTTTACCCATTCGTTTATCTGCCATTTGTCACCAACTGGTTCAGCACAACGTAATTTTCCTGCATCAACCAATTCAATAACTTCTCTAATAGCATCAGTTGTTGCTGTTTCTTGTAATAAAGCTCTGTTTTCCCAAGCTTGTTCAATTATAGTCTGTAAAGAATTCATAAGTTTTTAATTTTTTGCAAAGATAGCTTATTTGGATAAAAGCAAAAAAGTAAAAACCTTTGAAAATGTTACAGATGTAACTTTTTGTTTTTAATTTGATAAATATTACGACGTGATTAGCTTAATAAAAATCAGAAACAACCCCTAAAAGTTTTTTTAATGTCAAAATATGACATAAGTCAGGTTTTGTGATTTTCCTTCAACTTAATTTCGCCGCATAATTCAAACATTAAATGAATTATCAAATGCCAATCCAGAAACAAATTTATATACATATGAATCAGGAAAATCAACTTCAGAGACAGCAGCGAACTATTATTGATAAAGAAGTTTCGTGGGACAAAACTCAGGTTATTATGAGTAAAACAAATGCATTTGGCATTATAGAATACGCCAATGAAGTATTTGTCGATGTTTCGGGGTACGAAGATTATGAATTAATGGGTCAGCCTCATAATATTATCCGTCATCCGGATATGCCAAAAGTAATTTTTAAAGTGCTTTGGGAAAATCTAAAAAACGGAAAAAACTTTCATGCAATTGTAAAAAACTTAGCCAAATCAGGAAGGTTTTATTGGGTAATTACCGATTTTGAGATTTCGCGTGATGAAAATGATGTAATTGTAAATTATTTTGCAAGAAGGCAGGCTGTACCTCAGGAAGTTGTGGCCTTGCATATTGAGCCATTGTATAAAAAATTACTACAAATTGAAGCAGCAAGCGGAGTAGAGTTTAGCGAGAAATATTTAATTGGTTTTCTGGAAGAAAAAAAGAAAAGTTACGTAGAATATATAAAAGAGCTGATTTTTGAACATGAAAAAGGACATGCGAAATTTGCTCAATATGAGGAGCAGCATGTCGAAGAAGAGGAAGAAGAAAGAGGTTTTTTTAAACGTTTATTTAATAGATAATATTTTTTTAGGTTTGAAATATTTGATTTTTAGGTTTTTAAATATTTGGAAAAAAGATCCGTTTTGAGTTTTCAAAACGGATTTTTTGTGCTTTAAGTTTGATTAAATGCTCAATTTGTTATCTATTACTCTTTCGTTAAAGGTTTGAATATACGCTTTTAAAAAATTTTCTAATTCTTTAGTTCGTAAGAGTTCCTGATTCATTAAATTATTTTTTAATAAAATATCCTTTTTCCAATTGTATAAACCAATAGTCTGATTATTTGCAAAAGCAAGATAATAGTCATCTTTAATGCAGTGATATGTTCCCTGGAGATAGTAAACTACAAAATTTTCTTTTGATTTATAGCTTTTTCCAAAGCTAACCATTTCGGTTTTGATATTTAAATAATCAACAATACTGGGCATAATATCAACTTGCTGAAAGTTTTTTTCATTAACACCAACAAAATTTGGATTTGAAGGATCAAAAAATAAGATCGGAATTCTGAATTTTCCAATATTTGTTTTGTAGATATCGTTGTCTCCACCGGATGACGTATGGTCTGCGGTTATAACAAAAAGTGTATTGTTGTACCAATTTTGCTTTTTGGCAGTCTTAAAAAATTCACGCAAAGCAAAGTCAGTGTACGCAATGCTTTCCTGAATAACTGTTGTTCCCTTTGGAAATTTCCCTTTGTATTTGTCGGGAATAACATAAGGATTGTGTGAAGAAATAGTAAATAACGAACTAAAGAAAGGTTGTTTAAAAGAGCTTAATTTAGACGCGAAAAATCGCAGAAACTCCTCATCAAAAACGCCCCATTTCCCATCAAAAGCTGGTTTTCCTACATATTGATCTTTTCCATAATATTCATCAAAACCTGCAACTGCAGTATATTGATCAAAGTTTTGGCTTCCGTTAAACGCACCATGAAAAAAAGAAGTTTTATAACCTTGTCTTTTTAAAATTTCAGAAATGCTATTCGTCTTATTTAAAGAATACCCGGATGTAATAAATGAATTATTCATCAAGCTCGGAATACTGGAAAGAACGGAAGGAACGGCATCAATAGAAATTTTTCCGTTTGCAAATCCGTTTTTAAAATAATATGATTTGGTAATCAAAGAATCTAAAAATGGAGTTTGATTGTGGTTAATATTTTCATTACCAAAGCTCTCTAGAATAAGAACTACAACATTTTTTTTAGTTGCAGAATCTTTTGGTTTTATTGAAATAACAGGATCATAAATTGATTTTAATTCTTCAGAACTAAAATAATTGACTTTCTCAATGTCTTCTTTTTTGGTTAACGTTTTTAAAATCGTAAATGGTGTATTTAAAACAAGTCCGGCATTATTAAGATTGCCATATTTTATGCCGTCCACAATTTTTATAGGTTTTTCTTGTAAACCTCCACGGCCAATAATAACAATTACAATAATTGAAAAACAGATAAATGCCGATTTTTTCAAGTAATTTTTTTTGGTTATTTTTTTTAGGATTACAGTGTCATTCAGGTTTGGAATTAATTTCCACAATAAGAAACTTAGAATAAAAAAAATGATTGCTACGTACCAAAATTCTCTTAAAAAAGAAGGAAGTAAACCTGGAATTTCCTGTTTCATTCCTTTTGCTGTGATCATTCCGAAAGTACTTCTTCTGCCTGTAAATCGGTAATAAATGATGTCTATGAAATTTGTTGAAATAAAAATAAGATTGACTACATAAAAAGTGATTTTTAGAATCTTTTGATACAAATTATTATATTTAAAATTGCCGGGAATTAAATGGGCAATCAAAAACGGAATATTAATATAACTGATAGCAGCGAAATCAAATAAAAGACCACCTACAAAATTTTGAAGTGTAAAACGATCAAATAGTTCAATGTTAATGAAATAGAATAGAAGTCTGCTGAATTGGTAAATTAGAACTATTAAGATAAATCTTTGAAGAAATAAAAAAGTGCTTTTTTTGTAATTAGTCATATGAAATTTAATATAGAAATAGCTGCGATCATTCACCAAATGTTCTTATTTGGGAATTATTTTTATGCTATAAAATTTCACGCAAAAGAAACTTAGTTCTTCCTTTAAGAAAGGAATTAAACAACATCTTTATAATAAAATAGGATATTTTTTCGCTGTCTCAGATTTTGTATGACTGCAGAAAAATTGAAAAATAAAATAGTTTATCTTTGTATAATAAGGAGATATTATGAAAGCGATCAGATTAGAATTTCAGCCTGAGATCAGAGAGAAAATCTTGGAATTTTTAAGTTCATTTTCTTCTGATAAATTGAAATAACTCATGAAGATCCTGACTTTGATGAAAACAGAAAAAAAGTACATGCAGCTTATGCTAAATTTAAAAATGGTACGGCAAAATTATATACAATAGAAGAAGTTGATGAAATTTCAGAAAAAACAATTTCTAAATATGAAGATTAGTTTTACAGAAGATTTTTTGTTTGCCCTGAATAAACAAGTTGAATATATAGCCAAAGATAAACCGAAAGCGGCTAGAAAGCTTTAAAATGATTTAATCAAAAATATAAAAAAGATATTCAAAATTCTTTTCTCTTTGAAAAAATCAATTCATTTTAATGATGAAATGATAAGAGATTATGTCTTTACGGGATATATCGCTTTATGAAATTGACAAGGAACGAGATATTACTTTTATTTTTGCATTTATTAAATACAAAGATTCTCTTTAGATTTATAAATTTTCCTTTCTATCTTTGATAAAAATTAAAAAATGCCAAGAATTCTCTCCATAGACTACGGACAAAAACGTACCGGAATTGCTGTTACTGACGAAATGCAAATAATAGCGTCGGGTTTAACTACAATTCCAACTAATACTGTAATTGATTTTCTGAAAGATTATTTTGCAAAAGAAAAAGTCGAAGCTGTTTTAATTGGCGAACCAAAACAAATGAACGGTCAGCCTTCAGAAAGTGCTTCAATAGTCAAAGGATTTGTAACTCACTTCTCGAATATTTTTCCTGATATGAAAGTCGTTCGTGTAGACGAGCGCTTTACTTCAAAAATGGCTTTTCAAACCATGATAGATAGCGGCTTGAGCAAAAAGAAACGCCAGGACAAGGGTTTAATTGATGAAATCTCTGCCACAATAATGCTTCAGGATTATCTTTCTTCAAAACGATTTTAGTTTTTTTTAATCATAATCTTATGATGTTTTAATTTTTAGAAAAACATAACTTTTATCATGCTATTTTAGTTTTTTTTTGCAATTATAAAAATTACCTTTGCACTTTAAAAATAAATTACTGTTATGCCTGACAATACAATACGTTCCAATAGTGAAGTAGTGCTTATTGGAGCTGGAATTATGAGCGCAACTCTTGGATTAATTTTGAAAGAGCTGCAACCTGATATAAAAATTGAAATTTACGAAAGACTGGATGTTGCTGCTGCCGAAAGCTCTGATGCCTGGAATAATGCAGGAACAGGACATTCTGCTTTTTGTGAATTAAATTACACTCCCGAAAAAGCTGATGGAAGTATTGACCCTAAAAAAGCAATAAGTATAGCAGAATCATTTGAGGTTTCACGTCAATTCTGGTCTTATTTAGTGCAGCAAAACAAAGTTCCGTCTCCTGATAATTTTATAAAAAGTGTCCCTCATATGAGTTTCGTCTGGGGAGATAAAAATGTAGAATATCTTAAAAAGAGATTTGAAGCTTTACAAAGCAATCCAATTTTTTCTCAAATGAAATTTAGTACTGATTTTGAGCAGTTAAAAGAATGGATGCCACTTGTAATGGAAGGGAGAGAAGCTAATGAAAAATTGGCTGCCACACATATGGCTATTGGTACCGATGTGAATTTTGGTGCATTAACCAGAAGCATGTTTAATTATTTAGAAAAACTGGATGGTGTTTCTTTGTATTTCAATCATGAGGTTAAAAAACTAAAACAACGCGAAGATAAGTTATGGCGAATTAAAATTACTGATTTGGCTACCGGTCAAAAACGTAAAGCATATACCAAATTCGTTTTTATTGGAGCAGGTGGAGGTTCATTACCATTATTAGAAAAAGCAAATGTTCCCGAAGGAAATGGATACGGCGGTTTCCCGGTAAGTGGGCAATGGTTGAAATGTACCAATCCGGAAGTTATTGCAAAACACCAGGCAAAAGTATACGGAAAAGCAAGTGTTGGTGCTCCGCCAATGTCGGTTCCGCATATTGATACACGTGTAATCGATGGTGAAAAAGCACTTCTTTTTGGGCCTTTCGCAGGATTTTCGACACGTTTCTTAAAAAACGGATCTTATCTTGATTTACCGTTATCTATAAAAGCAAACAATTTAATTCCGATGTTATCAGCGGGATATCACAATATACCTTTAACAAAATATTTGATAGAGCAGGTTCGTCAGTCTCCAAAAGACAGAATTAATGCACTTCGTGAATATTTACCGACTGCACGCTCTAAAGACTGGAAATTAGAAAGAGCCGGGCAACGCGTTCAGGTTATTAAAAAAGACGAAAAAGAAGGTGGCGTTTTAGAATTTGGAACAGAAGTAATTAATACACATGACGGAACTTTGGCAGTTTTATTAGGAGCTTCTCCAGGAGCTTCAACAGCAGTTTCTATTATGATTGATTTAATTAGCAGATGTTTTACCAACCAAATTAAAACACCGGAATGGGAAGCTAAAATGAAAAATATGATTCCTTCTTACGGTCAGACATTAAATGATAAGCCAGAACTTTTAGAACAAATCAGAAAACATACTTCTGATGTTTTGAAATTGAATAATTAGTTTTAAATTCTATATAAAACAACAAATCCAGATCATTGATCTGGATTTGTTGTTTTTAGGTCTTTGGTGTTTTTTAATATCTTTTCCGCCAGATTACTCATCCAAATCAATTGTTCAATAACCATAGAAGCTTCCTGCATTTTAGCCTGACGCGTTTCTTTGTCTAGTTCATCATCTGTAGCCAAACGATTAAAATTGATGCGTTTTAGTTCTTCAAATTGCAAAGTCACATCTTCTTTATCAAAAAAAGTATCTGTTACAATAGTTTCATTTTTTAAAATTAAAATAGAATGATCAAGATTTGATATAATGGTTTTTATAATATAATTAAACGATTCTGAGGCAGAAGTTGTTTGATGCGATTGAATATAAGTTGATAAAGAAGCCAATGCAGAAAGTAGAGAATGATTTAAAACCACTAATTTGTTCACCAAAGGCATTGTTTTTTGTTTTGATTTTGGCTCTTGCATCATACGTTGAAACGAAGTCATTAAATTTCCAATTTCAACAAAAGCATGTTTTCTGGCTAATCTGTAAGAAGTAGGAACTTCTCCTTTTTTATTATAAAAATCAGCGATTTCTTTTAAGTAGTTTCTATTAGAACGTATAGAATTTTCAATATGTATTGGTGTGTTTATAAATTCCCATGCCGGCCATAAAAACTGATTGGCCAAAAAGGCTAAGACAGCACCTGTAAGTGAATCTAATATCCTAAACTGAATGACTTCAACAACATTAGGTGTTAGAATTCCGTAAATGAAAACCACATACATCGTTACAAAAGTGGCACTTATTTTATAATTGATTTGTGTAAATGAAATTCCGAGTAACATACAAACAATAGAAAAAATGCTTAGTGCAACATGATTTTGCACTAATGAAACAATTCCGAAAGCAAGTAATCCTCCTAAAATTGTCCCGAAAATTCGATTATAAGATCTTTCTTTTGTCAAACCATAACCAGGTCGCATAATTACAACGATAGTTAGTAGAATCCAGTAAACATTTTGAAAAGGAAGAAATTTCCCAACAATAAAACCAATCAAAATGGTAATGGTTAATCGTAACGAATGCCTGAAAATTGAAGATGAAAAACTCATATTTTCCAGCAATGTACGAAACGGATAATATTGAGGCGTAAGGAATTTTTCGAGTTCCTTGTCCTTGTCTTTTAATTTATAAGATTGCATTGCGAGCGAAAATGCCCTTTGAATAGTCTTGATTTTCCCAACTTGATTTTTTGCATATTTAAGCATGTTGGTTAGCATTAAAACACCTTCGGCAGCTGCTTCCTTGCCTAATGTTTTTTCATAATCAAAAATGGCAAATTCAAGAGCATCAAGTTCATTTTTCAAATCAGATTTATCAACATAAACGGCAATATGATGTACATTTTTAGAAAGCTTTTTTAAGGTTGAAGCCAGTTTATAAGCAACATTCTGATAGGTTCGCAAAACTTCCGGATGCTTGTCAAATTTTTCATGAAGTTTACTATGATCAAATGATGTATATAATGCCAGTTCCTGAATTTCAATAAGAGTGATAAAAACAAGCAACATTTTTCTGTTCTGGCTGGTAGCTGCAGAAGTATTTTGATTTCCAATAAGTACCTTTCTTAAATCTTCATTAATTAAATTTAATTCAACCTGAAGAGCCAGTTGTTTTTCAATAATGGTAGTTCTTTTGGCTTCGGGACTCCATAAATCACCTCTTAATTTTAAATATTTTGCCGTTAATTTAATGCCCTCGGCAATTTGTAATTCAACATACTTATAAGGTTGTACAAAATGAAAAACAAGTGATACTATTAAATATAAAATGCCTCCAATAAAAATAAGACCAGCATATTCTATAGCATCCCAACCCTGATGTAGATGTCCAAATGATAGCGAAATAGAAAGTAAAGCAGAAAAAGATACTAAAGTAGCTCTTTGCCCATAAACAGAAATCATCGAACATAAAAAAAGCAATAAGGCTAAAAAAGGATAAAATAAAAACGGATACGGATAAGCAAAATTGACCAATAAATTTACACCCGAAACAATAAAAGAAGCAACTATAAGGCCCTTAATTTTATGCTTTAAAGTACTTGGAATATCACTTGGGTAGGTAAAAAAAGCACCTAAAGCAATGGTAAAACCAAGTTCAAAATATCCCAGAAAATTCAAAATTAAAACAGGAACAACAGAAGCAATAGTTACTTTTGAAGCATTTAAAAAAGAAGTGCTGTTGGTAAATTTCGTGATACGTTCGTACATATAATCAGGTTTACTAGCAAAGGTAAGAATTGTACGAATTACTTTGGCATAATTATGGATGAGTTTTTGGTCATAAAGCAAAAATGAGATTAATCTGTGTTTAGAATTATTCATTGACTATTTTTTACTATTTTTGCCAACTGAATTATAAGAATAAATTTCAACGTTTTTCAGTAGATAAAACTTAAATTAATAGTAATGATTTTACCAATTGTAGGATATGGTGATCCTGTTTTAAGAAAAGTGGGTGAGGCGATTACGCCAGATTATCCCGGTTTAAAAGAAACAATAGCAAACATGTACGAGACCATGTACAACGCTTATGGCGTAGGTCTGGCTGCACCCCAGGTTGGTATAGCGATTCGTTTGTTTGTTATTGATACGACGCCTTTTAGCGATGACGAAGATGTATCGACAAAAGAGCAAAAAGAGCTAAAAGGTTTCAAGAAAACTTTTATCAATGCTAAAATTGTTAAAGAAGAGGGTGAGGAGTGGAGTTTTAACGAAGGCTGTTTAAGTATACCGGATGTTCGTGAAGATGTTTACAGAAAACCAACTGTTACAATTGAATATTGTGAAGAAGATTTTGTAATGAAAACCGAAGTTTTTGACGGATTGATTGCAAGAGTTATTCAACATGAATACGATCATATTGAGGGTGTTTTATTTACAGATAAAATATCGTCTTTGAAAAAGCGTTTGATTCAAAAGAAATTGAAAAATATTACTGAAGGCAAAACTTTTCAGGAATATAGAATGAAGTTTGCAGCGGCAAAAAAAGGAAGATAAAAACGATGTTCTTAGAGAAGAACATTAAACAAAAAAGAAATTCTTAATACTAATTTTAATAAACATGAATTTAGAGAAAATTTTAGCCATTTCAGGGAAACCGGGTTTATATGTATTGAAAGTACAAACTCGTACAGGTTTTGTGGCAGAATCATTAATAGACGGAAAAAAAATTACAGTAAACTTAAAAAGTAATGTAAGTTTATTATCTGAGATCTCAATTTACACTTACGAAGGAGAAAAACCTTTAACAGAAGTTATGCAAATCATTGCTAAAAAAGAGAAAAATGGTCAGGCGATTTCGCACAAAGAAGATAATGCTACATTAACAGCTTACTTTAAAGAAATTTTACCGGATTTTGATGAAGAAAGAGTTTATCCTTCAGATATTAAAAAAGTATTAAACTGGTATAATACACTTCAGGCAAAAGGTTTAGTTACTGATTTAGCTCCTGCTCCAGCAGAAACAAAAGAAGAAAAAGCTCTCGCTACAGAAGAAAAACCAAAGAAAGCTCCGGCTGCAAAAAAAGCAAAAGCTAAAAAAGAAGAAGAATAATCATCTTCAATTCAAATATACTGATCCTGTTAAGATTTTCTTGACAGGATTTTTTACTTTTACTACATTCGGTTTACAAACCAAAAAAAACATCAAAATGAGTAAAGAACTTCAACTTCAGGCTTTCGAAAGATTATTAATTATTATGGATGAGTTGCGCGAACAATGTCCTTGGGATAAAAAGCAAACTTTGCAAACCCTTAGACATCTGACAATTGAAGAGACTTATGAATTGGGAGATGCTATTTTGGACAATGACTTAAATGAAGTAAAAAAAGAATTGGGAGATTTACTGTTGCATATTGTTTTCTATGCAAAAATTGGCTCAGAAACAAATGATTTTGATATCGCAGATGTTTGTAATGAAATTTGCGAAAAACTAATTCATCGCCATCCACATATTTATAGCGACACAGTTGTAAAAGATGAGGAAGAAGTCAAACAAAACTGGGAAAAACTTAAATTGAAAGAAGGTAAAAAATCGGTTTTAGAAGGAGTTCCTAGAAGTTTGCCTGCACTAGTAAAAGCAAGCCGAATTCAGGATAAAGTAAAAGGTGTAGGTTTTGATTGGGAAGAACCGCATCAGGTTTGGGATAAAGTTCAGGAAGAATTACAAGAATTACAGGTAGAAGTCACGGCTGGCGATCAGGATAAAATCGAAGCTGAATTTGGAGATGTATTATTTTCGATGATTAATTATGCCCGATTTTTAAATGTAAATCCCGAAGATGCTTTAGAGCGAACAAATAAAAAGTTTATTAAACGTTTTCAATACCTTGAAAGTAAAGCAGGTGAATTAGGAAAGCCTTTAATGGATATGACACTTGCAGAAATGGATGTTTTTTGGAATGAAGCTAAAAAACTCTGATTATTCAGCTATTTTTTTTAATGCTTTTACATTTTTAAGAACGATTTTTTTACCAACCAATTCTATCAATTCTAATTTATTAAAATCAGATAGTAAACGAATACAACTTTCAGTGGCAGTTCCGATCATACCGGCTAATTCTTCTCTGGTAAGTTGTATTTTTAATGTTTTATCATCGTTTTCTCCATAAAAATCATGTAGATAAAGCAATGTTTCTGCCAATCTTTGTTTTACAGTTTTTTGTACCAATGCAATTTTATCGTTTTCAGATTCTTTCAAATCCTCACAAACAGATTGCATCAACTTCATAGAAAATTGATTATTGTTATTAAAAAAGCCAATAATTTCAGATTTTGGAATAAAACAAACTTCCATATCAGCAACAGCTTTTGCCGTTAAATTAGCAGGCTCATTACTAATCATAGAACGTTGTCCTAAAAGTTCTCCAGATTTAACGAGTTTTATAATTTGGTCTTTTCCGTTGGCGCTCAGCTTTGAAAGTTTTCCAACACCATCTTTTACACAAAAAACGCCATTGGTTACTTCACCTTCCTCAAAAATAGCATCTCCCTTTTTTATGGTATAAGTAGTTTTGCTATTGGCAAGTTTAATGACTTCATCCTTATTTAATGCTTGTAGAGAAGTAAGCTGGCGTACGATACATTGGTCACATTTATTCATGACAAGAAATTTTATGCAAAATTAACCAATAATAGTATCTAATTACATAATAATTTGATAAAAAAAAGCAATTAAAAATGTAATGCAGTAATTGGCCTTTTTTAATTTATTAATTTAGAATCATAATTTAATAAACTATGATAAAAGTCATATTTATAGTCTTTTGCAATTTATAAACTTTGCATAAGTTAAAAAAAACAAATTATGAGCGAGCAAGGTTGTTTTCATTGTGGCTTGGCCATTGATAAAAATGAAGAAATCAATTTTGATGAAAAAAAGTTTTGTTGTAATGGCTGTAAAACAGTTTACGAAATTTTTAGTCTTAATGATTTAACCTGCTATTACGATTTTGAAAAATCACCTGGCGCTACTCCACAAGATATTCAGGGCAAATATGATTTCCTTGATAATGAAGCCATCTTATCAAAAGTTCTCGAATTTGAGGAAGGAAACACAGCCATTGCTTCATTAAACATTCCTCACATTCATTGCAGTTCTTGTATTTGGATTCTTGAAAACCTAAACAAATTACAGTCAGGAATAAGTGTTTCTCAGGTTAATTTTCCAGAAAAAAGAGTTCGAATTACTTATAACTCAGAAATTGTTTCCCTTAAAAAAATTGTGTATTTGCTAAGTTCCATAGGCTATGAGCCTTATATTAGTTTAGAAAATTACGAAACCGGAAAAAATAATATTGACAGAACGCTTACTTATAAATTAGGAGTTGCCTTTTTTTGCTTCGGAAACATAATGTTGCTCTCATTTCCTGAATATTTTGAAATAAAAGAATTTTGGCTCGATAATTATAAACCTTTCTTTAGAGCTTTAATTTTTATTCTCTCATTGCCTAGTTTTTTATATTCGGCAGGCGGTTATTATGTTTCTGCCTATAAAAGTATTAAAGCAAAAATGTTAAACATTGATATTCCTATTGCTTTAGGGATTATTGTCATGTTCATCCGAAGTACTTTTGATATGATTATGGATTACGGTCCTGGCTTTTTTGACAGCTTAACAGGTTTGGTTTTCTTCATGCTGCTCGGAAAAATGTTTCAAATTAAGACCTATAGTTTTTTAAGTTTTGAAAGAGATTTTAAATCCTATTTTCCTATTGCAGTTACGAGAATTAATCAGGATACTTCTGAAGAAAGTGTTCCTATATATGATATTTTAAAAGGCAATCGTTTATTAATTAGAAATCAGGAATTAATTCCCGTCGATGGAATTTTGATTAGCGAAAAAGCCGAGATTGATTATAGTTTTGTAACAGGAGAAGAAGTCCCAATAACTAAAAAATCGGGAGATAAAATATTTGCAGGAGGAAAGCAAATTGGAAAAATTATCGAAATGGAAGTTTTGCATTCGGTTTCACAAAGTTACCTGACACAATTGTGGAGTAATGAAATCTTTCAAAAAAATGTAGATCAAAAACATAAAACCATTACAGATGCCATTAGTCGGTATTTTACACCAATATTATTATTAATTGCTTTTGCAGGTTTTGGCTATTGGATATTTATTGATGCCAATATAGCTTTTAATGTTTTTACTGCGGTACTTATTGTAGCGTGCCCTTGTGCACTGGCTCTTACAGCGCCATTTACTTTTGGAAATATTTTGAGAATTTTAGGAAAGCGAAAGTTTTACCTGAAAAATGCTCTGGTAATCGAGCAATTGGCAAAAGTTGATACGATAGTTTTTGATAAAACCGGAACAATTACAACAAATAAAAAAGCCAGTATTACCTACGAGGGAGATTTGATTTCTGACGAAAATAATGTGCTTATCAAAAATGTACTTCGCGCTTCAAATCATCCTTTAAGCAGAATGTTATATGATTTTTTACCGGAAACAAACAAAATTAAAACAGATGATTTTCAGGAAATAACCGGAAAAGGAATTCAGGCAATAATTCAGCAAAAACAAATTCAGATTGGCTCTGCTGAATTTGTACGGAATTCGGTTTCAGATACATCCGAAATTGAAAAAACTTCACTTCATATTAAAATTGATAATGTTTATTATGGCAGGTTTGTATTTAAAAACCAATATAGGGAAGGTTTGCAGGAGTTGTTTTTAGAACTAAGTAAAACATATCAAATCAAAGTATTATCTGGTGATAATGATGGAGAGAGAGAAAGTCTCGAAGCCATTTTACCTAAAAATACCGAGCTAATTTTTAATCAAAAACCTGAGCAGAAACTTGATTTTATAAAGAAACTTCAGGAAAAGGGACAAAATGTAATGATGGTTGGCGATGGTTTAAATGATGCCGGTGCTTTAGCGCAAAGTAATGTCGGAATTTCTATTTCAGAAAATGTGAATGTTTTTTCTCCTGCCTGCGATGCAATTTTAGATGCAGGTGAATTTTCACGACTCAGTTATTTCTTGAAATTATCGCATAAATCAATTTCAATAATCAAGATGAGTTTTACTTTGTCATTGCTCTACAACGTTATTGGTTTATCTTTTGCTGTTACCGGCAATTTACTTCCTTTAGTCGCGGCCATTATTATGCCATTAAGTACAATTACTATTGTAAGCTTCGTGACTTTAATGTCTAACTATTTCAGCAACAGTAATTTAAAATAGTTATAAATAATTGTAAGGTAATTTTTCTTACTTTTAACATATCTTTTCAATTATGATAATTATCATATTTTACATGCCTGTTACCTACTAATTTTGTTAACATAAATTTAGGGTATGAGTGTCATTTATCTATTAATTTCAGTAAGTATTTTTGTCGCAATCTGTTTCTTTATTGCCTTTATTGTCGCTGTAAAATCAGGACAATATGATGATGATTATACACCCTCGGTCAGAATGCTTTTTGATGACGAGACAAAAATTACTTCGAAGAATAATATTTCACCAACCGAAGAAAAACAAGTATAATTATGGAAATGGAACAGTTTTATTACGACAACAAAATTGTAAAAAAATTCATTTACGCCACTATCCTTTTTGGAGTAGTGGGTATGTTAGTAGGACTAACCCTGGCGGTTATGTACCTTTTTCCCAACATGACAGATGGGATCTCCTGGCTTAGTTATGGTCGTTTAAGGCCTTTGCACACCAATGCGGTTATTTTTGCCTTTGTTGGAAATGCATTTTTTGCGGGTATGTATTATTCGTTACAGCGATTGCTAAAAGCCAGAATGTTTAGCGATTTTTTAAGTAATTTACATTTCTGGGGCTGGCAGCTTATTATTGTTGCCGCAGCTATTACTTTGCCTTTAGGATATACTTCTTCAAAAGAGTATGCAGAATTAGAATGGCCAATTGATATTGCCATAGCGTTAATCTGGGTAGTAATGGGAATCAACATGATAGGTACAATGTTAAGACGTCGAGAACGTCATTTGTATGTGGCTATTTGGTTTTATCTTGCAACGTTTGTAACAGTTGCTGTTTTACATATTTTCAATAATATCGAACTTCCGGTTTCTGCTCTTAAAAGCTATTCAGTGTACGCAGGAGTTCAGGATGCGCTTGTACAATGGTGGTACGGGCATAATGCGGTTGCCTTTTTCTTAACAACACCGTTTTTAGGTTTAATGTATTACTTTGTTCCAAAAGTAGCCAACAGACCAATTTATTCTTATCGTTTATCAATTATACATTTCTGGTCTTTGATCTTTATTTATATCTGGGCGGGACCGCATCACTTATTATATTCAGCTTTACCAAACTGGGCACAAAACTTAGGAGTAGCGTTTTCTGTAATGTTGATCGCGCCATCTTGGGGAGGAATGATCAACGGACTTTTAACTTTAAGAGGCGCGTGGGACAAAGTACGTGAAGAGCCGGTTTTAAAGTTTTTCGTAGTAGCAATTACCGGATACGGAATGGCAACTTTTGAAGGTCCGATGCTTTCGTTAAAAAATGTAAATGCTATCGCACACTATACGGACTGGATTATTGCTCACGTACACGTTGGAGCTTTAGCCTGGAATGGTTTCATGTCATTTGGTATCATCTATTGGTTAGTTCCAAGAATGACAAAAAGCAAATTATTCTCCACTAAATTGGCAAATTTCCATTTCTGGATTGGTACATTAGGAATTATATTATACGCTTTGCCAATGTATGTTGCAGGTTTTCTTCAAGCCTCAATGTGGAAACAATTTAATCCTGACGGTACTTTGACTTACGGAAATTTCCTTGAAACCGTTACGCAAATCATGCCAATGTACTGGATGAGAGCAATTGGAGGTACTTTGTATTTAGTTGGTATGCTTACATTGGTTTACAATATTATCATGACAGTTAAAGCTGGTGAAACTGTAGAAGATGAATTAGCTCAGGCTCCGGCATTGCAAAGAATAAGCAGTGGCAGAATAAATGGAGAAAAATTCCATTCATGGTTAGAAAGAAAACCAATTCAATTGACCATTTTGGCAACCATTGCTATTTTAATTGGAGGTGTAATTCAGATTGTACCAACAATTATGGTAAAATCAAATATTCCAACTATCTCTAGTGTAAAACCTTATTCGCCATTAGAACTTGAAGGGCGTGATTTATATATCAGAGAAGGTTGTGTAGGTTGTCATTCACAATCAGTTCGACCATTTAGAAGTGAAGTAGAGCGTTACGGACCACAAGCAAAAGCAGGCGAATTTGTATACGATCATCCATTCCTTTGGGGATCAAAACGTACAGGTCCTGATTTGTTGAGAGTTGGAGGAAAATATAATGATAATTGGCATTTTAACCACTTTTGGAACCCACAAAGTATTTCTGCCGGTTCAATCATGCCGGGTTATAAATGGTTATTTGACAATAAACCGATGGATATTTCTTTAACCCAAAAGAAAATGCAGGCAATGGTTTCTTTAGGTGTTCCGTATTCTGAATCTGAAATTTCAAATGCGCAGCAAACATTAAGAACTCAAGCAATATCAATAGAGAAAAGTCTTGAAAACGATCCTGATTTTGTGAAAAGTTATGAGGAAAGCAAGAAAAAAGCCGCTGCAAGAGGAGAACAATTTGTCCCTATGAATGAAAGAGAAATTGTGGCTTTAATTGCTTATATACAAAGACTTGGAACAGATATTAAAGTAAAAGAGACTAAATAATACTATTATGTTCGAACAAATAAAACACAATATGGAGAATATATCGGGTATCGAAATTTACCCGATTCTCTCTCTGCTGATATTTTTCTTCTTTTTTGTATTCCTAGGTCTTTGGGTTTTTACTTATAAAAAAGAAAAAATTAAGGAGATGAGTCAAATACCTTTAGAGGAAGGAAATAGTTTAATTTCAAAAGATATTTAAAATGAAAAAATTTTTCCCAGTATATTTAAGAGTACCGGTGATTTTCTTCATCGTTTTCGGATTGATGGAATATTGTATAGATTCAGGCGACAGAGCCGCTTTTATAAAATATCCAATGGTTTCAGTTTTTTTATTTGTATTTCTGTTCATTTTAATTGCAATTGAAATTACGTTAAGTGCTGTAAATCGTGTGATGTATCAATTAATGTCACCGGAAGAAAAGGCTCAGGCAGACCATGAAAACAGTTTAAGCCTAAAAGAAAGTACCTGGTATAAAGAACTGATGCACAAACTTACCAAAACGCAGCCTATAGAAAAAGAAGGCGATTTGTTAATGGATCACGATTATGACGGTATTAAAGAGTTAGATAATAACTTACCGCCATGGTGGGTGTATTTATTCTACATCTGTGTTGTTTTTGGAGTGATTTATTTTGCCCGTTATGAAATGTTTGGAGGTGATGATCAGGAAATGGAGCTTAAAAAAGAAATGGCTCAGGCGAAAATTGACGTAGATGAATATCTTAAAACAGCACCTGATTTAATGGATGAGAAAACCGTTGTTTTACTTACGGATAAAGAAAATTTGGATGCAGGGAAAGAAATTTTCACAACAAATTGCGCTGCTTGCCATCGGGCAGATGGTGGTGGACAAATCGGACCAAACTTAACAGATGATCGTTGGATTTTGGGCGGAGGAATTAAAAACCTGTTTCATACGATAACAAATGGAGGTCGTGATGGTAAAGGGATGATTGCCTGGAAAGGAACCCTAAAACCTAAAGAAATTCAAAAAGTAGCCAGTTATATTTTGTCTTTACAAGGAAGTAATCCAAAAGATCCAAAAGAATCAGAAGGTGAGGTTTGGGCAGATGACACTGCTCCGCATCCTGATATAGCAAATGGAAAACCAGCCGATAGTACCGAAGTTAAAAAATAATAAAACAATCATGTCAAATTTACCAGACGAAGCATTTAGAGATACCATTGGAACTATTGATGAAGGTGGTAAGAGAAAATATATTTTTCCTAAGAAACCGTCTGGTAAATTCTATGATTATCGAAAATGGGTTAGTTATGTGCTATTGGCCATATTAGTTGCTAATCCTTTTATAAAAGTAAACGGAAACCAATTTATGATGTTCAATGTTTTGGATCGTCGTTTTAATATTTTTGGTTTTCCATTTTGGCCGCAGGATTTTTATCTCTTTGTAATTTCAATGCTCGTTGGTATTGTTTTTATAATATTGTTTACAGTTGTTTTTGGAAGAATATTTTGTGGATGGATTTGTCCGCAGACTATTTTCTTAGAGATGGTTTTCCGCAGAATCGAATATTGGATAGACGGTGATCGCGGTGCACAGCTCCGTTTGTCAAGACAAGAGTGGAATGCAGAAAAAATTCGAAAAAGAATCACGAAATGGATTATCTTTTTCCTGATTTCTTTTGGTATTGCCAATGTTTTTCTTGCTTATTTAGTGGGTAGCGATACCTTGTTTTTAATGATTGAGCAAGGACCAATTCAGCAAGCCAGTAATTTTATTGCATTACTTATTTTTACAGCGGTTTTTTATTTTGTTTTTGTCTGGTTTCGTGAACAGGTTTGTATCATTGCCTGTCCTTACGGAAGATTACAAGGTGTGCTTTTAGATAATAAATCGATAAACGTCGCGTACGATTTTGTGCGGGGTGAAAAGGAATTAGGACGTGCCAAGTTTAATAAAAAGGAAGACAGGGTTATTACCGGAAAAGGAGATTGTATCGATTGTCATCAGTGTGTGCATGTTTGCCCAATGGGAATTGACATTAGAAACGGAACACAATTAGAATGTACAAATTGTACTGCCTGTATTGACGAATGCGATTCTATAATGGATTCTGTTGGTTTGCCCAAAGGACTTATTCGTTATGCATCTGAAGATGAAATTGCAAAAAAAGAGCCTTTTAAGTTTACTGCCAGAATGAAAGGCTACACTGCAGTTTTATTCATTTTATTAAGTGTTTTTGTTGGAATGCTTTTTTTACGTGCCGATGTTCAGGCGATTATTTTGCGTTTGCCAGGGCAACTTTTTCAACATAAAGGCGACAAAATTAGTAATGTTTACACCTATAAGATCGTCAATAAAACAATGAAGGATTATAATGATATTCATTTTGAATTGATTGATCAAAAAGGAGATATTAAAAATGTTGGAAGTGAACATTTTAAAATTATAAAAGAAGGAATTTCACAAGGAACTGTTTTTATAGAAATTGATCAGGCTATTTTAGAAAGTGATAAAACCAAAGTAAAAATAGGCATTTATAACGGAAAAGAGCTGCTTGAAACCACCACGACAAACTTTTTAGGACCGCGAAGTTTTAATTAAAAAATAATACCATGAAAATAAATTGGGGAACCGGAATAGTAATAGCATTTGGGTTATTTATGACCTTTATTCTATATTTTGTTTTTGAAGTACAGTCAAATAGTAAATATGATAATGATTTGGTTGTAGAAGAATATTACAAACATGACTCGCATTTTCAGGATGAAATGGCCCGAATTCAAAATGCACATGATTTACAGCAGAGACCAACTATAAAATATGTTACCGACGGAGTAGAAATAATTTTTCCTGCAAAATTTGAAAGTGATAAAATAAAAGGAAACATCTTATTATACAGACCTTCAAACAAGAAATTCGATTTTAATACCACTATTGCTTTAATAAAATCTTCATTGTTAATTCCTAAAAATAAGCTGATCAAAGGCCGCTGGGATGTTAATATGGAATGGCAATATGATGGTAAAAAATACTTGTCAAAAGAGGTTGTTTATGTAAATTAATAAGACGGAAAATGTTGTATTCTGCTTTCATATTCGGACTAATTAGTAGTTTTCATTGTATAGGAATGTGTGGCCCTATTGCCATGATGTTGCCTGTAGATCATCAAAATGAAGTGAAGAAAACAACTCAAATTGTTACTTATCATATTGGCCGTTTAACAGCATACACTACAATTGGGTTAATTTTTGGATTACTGGGAAGAGGTTTTTTTCTGGCGGGATTACAACAAAAAATGTCTGTTTTTATTGGTGTATTGATGATAATTGTGGTTTTGATTCCGGAAAAAATGTTTTCGAAATACAATTTTTCAAAACCGGTTTATAAACTCATTTCAAAAATAAAATCTAATTTAGGAAGTCATTTCAAGAACAAAAATTATAAATCCCTTTTTATAATAGGGCTTTTAAATGGCTTTTTGCCATGCGGAATGGTCTATGTAGCTCTATTTGGAGCAATAGCCATGCAGAGTGCCGGTTATGGAGTTTTGTACATGCTTTTATTCGGATTAGGCACTATTCCTTTAATGACGGCGGTTGTATATTTGCATTCTTTATTAAAAATGTCCTTCAGAAATAAAATACAAAAAGCAATTCCTTATGTTGCTGTGATTATTGGTGTTTTATTTATTCTTAGAGGTTTAGGACTTGGAATTCCGTACTTATCTCCATCAAATATGAGTTTATTTGTGCAGCAAGCTCCTAATTGTCACTAAACCTTAAACCGTCATAGAAAACAAGCTTGTTTCTGGAGATTTTCTTTTTAGATGTAAATCAAAAGCCATGCAAATATTACGTACAAAAGGTCTTCCTGATTCTGTAATTTTAATTTTATTTTCTTCAATCACAATTAAATTGTCTTTTTCTATTTCTTTTAAATCTGAAATTACATTTCCAAGATCTTTAAAATAAAGGTTTTCATTGCTCCATGAAGTTTCAAATTCGCATGTTAGATCTAGAATATGTTTTCGAATGATTAAATCTTCATTCTCAAGAATGTGTCCTTTTACAATAGGCAGTTTATCCCATTCCAATAATTGATAATAATCTTCCAGGTTTTTAGTGTTTTGAGCAAAACTGTACCAGCTATCGCTAATAGATGATACACCTAAACCAATCATTAATTGTGTTTTTGAGGCACTATATCCCATAAAATTTCTATGGAGTTTTTTGTTTTGAGAGGCTTTGTACAAACTATCTGATTGTAATGCGAAATGATCCATTCCAATTTCGTGATAACCATTTTTAGAAAGTACTTGTTTTCCTATTTCGTATAGTTTTCTTTTTTCGGCATCTTTTGGAAGATTCTCTTCATCGAATCCACGCTGACCATTTCCTTTTATCCATGGCACGTGTGCATAGCTATAAAATGCTAATCGGTCTGGTCTTAACGAATTTGTTTTTTCCACGGTATCCACGACATCTTCAATTGTTTGATATGGCAGTCCGAAAATAATATCATGACCTATAGAAGTGTATCCAATTTCTTTTGCCCAAAAAGTTACTTTTGCAACATTATGAAAAGGCTGAATACGATGAATCGCTTTTTGTACTTTTTCGGCATAATCCTGAACTCCAAAACTTACACGTCGAAAACCTAAATCATATAATTTTTTAAGTTGTTCGTAAGTTGTATTATTTGGATGCCCTTCAAAACTAAATTCGTAATTCGCTGCCTTATTGGCAAAACAAAAAATTCCGTTAATAAGATGTTCTAAGTTATTTGTTGAGAAAAATGTTGGTGTTCCTCCGCCTAAATGTATCTCTTTTATTAAGGGCTTTTCTGGAAGTAATCTGCAATACAAACTCCACTCTTTTAACAGCGCTTTTATATAAGTTTCTTCAACTGAATGATTTTTTGTAATACGTTTGTTACATCCGCAAAAAGTACACATGCTTTCGCAAAAAGGCAAGTGAATGTAGAGGCTAATTCCGTTTTCTGAATTGCTTTCTGAAAACGCTTTCTGAAAAGATTTTATCCATTTTTCCTGGCTAAAACCAGCTTCGTTCCAATACGGAACAGTTGGATAGCTCGTATATCTTGGACCTGGGACATTGTATTTTTGGATCAGCGAAATTTTCATTAGAGTACATTTTTGGACTATCAAAATTAACAGACCGTCTTAAAACATAAAATGATAAATGTCATATTTATCGTAAAAAAAAGAGACTCAAAATGAGCCTCTTTTTACTGAATTAAATAACTAACACTAAATAGAATCCTGAATGATTTTAAGCCATTGTTTTGCAAACTGATGATCCTGATAAGCACTTATTTGCTTAATTCTGTCGTCGTCAAAATCATAGAATGGAATCGTAATTTTTTTTGATGTTTCTTTTTCCTGAAACTCAAAATCAATTTTTAAGATTGTATCTGAATTTCCGTCAGTGGTTGGAATCAATTTGCAGGATGAAACTGTTTTCAAATCTACAAACGTTGATTCTTGTTTATTGGGATTGAAATTCATTAAAATAAATTTTCTGTTTTTTTGATCGATCGTCAGCGTTTTATTGCTTTGAGATTCTGTTAAATCAAAATTTTCCGGATTTTCCGGATTGAATTTCTTTTTAATATTTAAAATCTTTGATCTGTTTGCAGCACTCGATCGTGCAGAAAAATATATCGGAATGGCTACTATGATCGCAATCACAATACCAATTATAGTTACACTTGTATCCATTATGTTTTTAAAATTTTGAATTAAATTAAATGAAATAATAAACTGTTTTCGTTGTTGAAAACGGGTAGATTAATTTTTGAAGAAGATATTCTTCACGCTAAGTTTCATCAATTTAATTACCAAAAATAATGGAAAGGATAGAGCAATAAAGATATTTTCTTGCTCTGATTTGAGAATTGATTGGAAAAATTTGTTGTTGATTTTACAACCTTATGACAGGGAATTGCCATCAATAAAGAGTCAAACCACTTAATTAAAACTGGCTGACTTGTTTTTATATTTGCCGCAAAATGATAACTGGCTTGTGGTTGTATAAATTCTGATGTATCAGCATTTTCTATTGAAAAGGCAGGACTCGTTTTTTTATTTTCAATTTTTGGTACAGCACCTTCACTTGCCTGAAATGCAAATAAAGTGATGATCAAAAGTGATACAAAAATAATGGTTTTACGAATCCAATTCATGGTGGCGAAATTAGTTCATAAAATACAATAAACGAAACTTAAAAATGCTAATTAATGTTAAAAGAAGACATATCTATCCCCAACAAATAAAAAAAGTCAGGGATAAATTGTTTTTATTGCTGCATTTTGAAATAATAATCGGCTGAATGTTTTCCGCCTCCATAAATTAAAAAGAAAATACAAAGTAATAATACAACTATTGCTAAAATTAAGCTTTGAGAATGCATGTGTCCCATAAAATTAATAAGGACAGCTCCAAATAAAATGGGTAACTGAGCAGCTATTGCCCAACGGGTAAGCAGCCCAAAAACAATCATAATCCCGCCAATCATGTGAGCTGGCGCGATGTAATGCAAAAGAAACATTCCGCCTCCATATTGATCAATGGGAGAAATTAAATCATGTAAATATTGAGCATTGGTTACAAATGAAACTCCTTTCATAAATAAAAAAACGCCCAATACAATACGTACTAAATCTACTGGTAAATAAGTGTGCGAATTGGCCCATTTATTTAAACTTTTCACATTTTCCATGATACTACGCTGATTAAAAATTACATACTAAGTTACTAATTTTTAATGAGATAGTGATTTTTTAAAGCTTAAAAATAAATTATGCATTATTTTTTTGCACATTTTATGAAAATCTGAAAAACTAAACCTGAATAACGCCTAAATTAAATGGTTTTTGAATAGGAGCATGATTGGCAGCTTCGATTCCCATAGAAATCCAGGTGCGTGTATCTAGAGGATCGATAATAGCATCCGTCCATAACCTTGAAGCAGCATAATAAGGCGAAGTTTGTTCGTCGTAGCGTGCTTTTATTTTGTTGAATAATTCAGTTTCTTTGGTTTCGTCTACAATTTCTCCTTTCGCTTTAAGCGAAGAAGCTTCAATTTGCGCCAATACTTTTGCAGCCTGAGTTCCGCCCATAACGGCAAGTTCTGCACTTGGCCAGGCAAAAATTAATCTTGGGTCGTACGCTTTTCCACACATGGCATAATTTCCTGCTCCGTATGAATTCCCGACAATGACAGTAAATTTTGGCACAACTGAATTACTAACCGCATTTACCATTTTTGCACCATCTTTTATAATTCCGCCATGTTCAGATTTTGATCCAACCATAAAACCGGTAACATCTTGTAAAAACACCAATGGAATTTTCTTTTGATTGCAATTGGCAATAAAACGCGTCGCTTTATCGGCACTATCAGAATAAATTACACCGCCAAACTGCATTTCGCCCTTCTTGGTTTTTACGACTTTTCTTTGATTAGCAACAATTCCAACAGCCCAGCCGTCGATTCGGGCATAACCTGTTATAATAGTTTGACCATAGCCATCTTTATAAGCTTCAAACTCAGAATTATCAACCAAACGATTGATAATTTCCATCATATCATATTGCTCGTTTCGTGCTTTTGGCAGAATTCCGTAAATGTCTTTTGGTTCAAGAGCTGGTTTTTCGGCTTTGATTCGGCTGTAACCGGCTTTGTCAAAATCCCCAATTTTATGTACTATATTTTTTATTTTATCAAGAGCATCTTTATCGTCTTTTGCTTTATAATCTGTCACGCCGGAGATTTCGCAATGCGTTGTTGCTCCGCCTAAAGTTTCATTATCAATAGTTTCTCCAATGGCCGCTTTTACGAGATAACTTCCAGCCAGAAAAATACTTCCGGTTTTATCTACAATTAAAGCTTCGTCACTCATAATAGGCAAATAAGCTCCTCCGGCAACACAGCTTCCCATTACGGCAGCAATTTGAGTAATTCCCATGCTGCTCATTTGGGCATTATTTCTGAAAATTCGGCCAAAGTGTTCTTTATCAGGAAAAATTTCATCCTGAAGTGGTAAATAAACCCCGGCACTATCCACTAAATAGATAATTGGCAATCTGTTTTCCATGGCAATTTCCTGCGCACGAAGATTCTTTTTTCCTGTAATAGGAAACCAGGCTCCCGCTTTTACAGTTGCGTCATTTGCCACTACAATGCATTGCTTTCCTCGAATATATCCTATTTTAATAACAACTCCTCCAGAAGGGCAGCCACCATGTTCAGCATACATTCCGTCTCCAACAAATCCTCCAATTTCAATACTTTTTGAATTTTCATCAAGCAAATAAGCGATACGTTCACGCGCTGTCATTTTGCCTTCGGCATGTAGTTTTTCAATACGTTTTTCTCCTCCGCCCAACTTTATTTTGGTGAATCTTTGCTTTAATTCAGAAAGTAATAGTTTATTGTGATCTTCGTTTTTATTGAAGTTTAAATCCATAAGAAATTGTGGTTTTTACAAAATAGTGTTGGCTAATTTACAAAATCAATTGAAACCCACATAATAAATTATATTCTTTAAGCAGAATAAAATCAGATTTATTGCTATTTTAAATTATAAACAAAATTCACTTTTTTTGGCTTAATTTGCTGTTTCATACTAATCAGTATTTTTTATGTCTAAAGCTGCAAACACCCGACTTACAATTCTTCAAAAAGCATTTGAATTGATTTATTCAAAAAGTTATCAAACCACAAGCATCGATGATATTATTGCGACAACTCAGGTTACAAAAGGTGCTTTTTATTACCATTTTAAAACAAAAGACGAAATGGGTGTTGCTATTATTGAGGAAATTTTGAAACCTACAATGCTGGAAAGTTTTATAAAACCGGCAGAAGATTCAGCAAATCCGATTGAAGATTTTTATAACATGATTTCATATTTACTTCTCGGAGATCCCTTTTTGCAGGTAAAATATGGATGCCCGGTTGGAAATTTAACGCAGGAAATGACGCCATGGAATACTCAGTTTAGTAAAGCCCTGACTGAATTAGTTGATCAATGGAAAATTACTATTGAAAAAGCTGTTGCAAATGCTCAAAAATTAGGATTAATAAGAAAGGATGTAAATGGCGAACAGATTGCTTATTTTATAATGTCCGGTTATTGGGGAATACGAAATTTTGGAAAATTACAAGATAATAATTCCTGCTATATTGTTTATTTAAAAGAGTTTAAGAATTATTTGAATAGTTTAAAATAAATTCAATTTCAAAAACATACTAATTAGTATGTTTTTGAATATATTTGCATTGTCTAAATCAAAAAACAATGTATCAAACTTTTTTAATTTGCCATTCTTTTCTTAGATGGCTCGTATTAATAAGCTTATTGTATTCTATTTTCAGGGCTTATAAAGGTTATTCTTCTCAATTATTATTTACCAAAACTGATAATGCTGTTCGACATTGGACAGCAACAATTGCTCATATCCAATTAATTTTTGGGATTTTAGTTTACGTACAAAGTCCGATTGTGAAATATTTTTGGAAGAATTTTTCAGAAGGAATTCAAAATTCTGAAACTGTGTTTTTTGGTATACTTCACATTTTCCTGATGTTAACCGGAATTGTTTTAATTACAATTGGTTCGGCTTTAGCCAAAAGAAAAAAAGCAGACAATGACAAGTTTAAAACGATGTTATTGTGGTTCTCAGTTGCCTTATTGATCATTTTTATTGCCATTCCCTGGCCATTTTCTCCATTTTCAAACCGACCTTATTTTAGATAATTATGAAACATTTACTTCAGACAAACATTGGAAGATTACGCATTATTGGATTTTTAGAAGGAACATCCTTATTGATATTATTATTTATTGCTGTTCCTTTAAAGTATGTTTTTGCAGAACCATTTCTGACCAGAATTATGGGAACAATCCATGGCGCTTTATTTTTGCTTTTTATCTTTAATACTATAAGTGTAGGAGTAGAGCAGAACTGGAAATTTAAAGACACGACATGGAAAGTGCTTTTAGCCTGTATGATTCCGTTTGGGACTTTTTATATTGATGCTAAAATTCTAAGTAAAATTGAAATAATGTCTCAAAAATAAAATCAATTAAATTATGGTTTTAGTATTTAAAACAAATGTCAATTCTTCTTCAAAAGTAAAAAAAATTGCACCAAAATTGAATACCCTATTTCCGAATTCGAAATGGAATTTTGATCTTGAAGATTGTGATCGAATTTTACGATTTGAGTCGGATAATGATATTATGAAAGAGATTATTTTTTTGATGAAAATTTTGGGGTTTGAATGTGAAGCGTTATGAATTAACGCTAAATATTGTGTATAAACATTAAAATTTTAGCCTCCCTGATTATTTTTTAACGCAGAGAACACAAAGGTTTTTTCGCAGAGTTCACTAAGATTTAAGTTGTGTTTACACAAATCTAAGTCCACAAAGCTTTGGAAACTTTATGTTTTTACTAAGCTTAGCATATTTATAATCTTTGCGTTCTCCGTGGTAATTTTTTTCTCTCCCCACAGATTTTAGAGTGGATCAGCGTTATAAATAAACCTTTTTTATTTGTATATAAAGCAAAAAAAACAGAAGGTGACTTCTGTTTTTTTATATAATTGTTTTTCGATTATTTTTTAGAATCACAAACCATTCTTTTTAAAATAGCCCATTGTTTCAAAGCATCACGAGCTTCTACCGCGGGATATCCTAACATGGTTTTTCCGGCAGGAACATCTCCGGTAACACCGGAACCAGCACCAACGATAGCGCCATCGCCAATAGTTGTGTGATCTTTTATAGATGCGCTTCCGCCAATGATAACTCCGTTTCCTAAAGTTACTGATCCGGCCAAACCACTATTTCCGGCCATAATACAAAATTTACCTAATTTACTATTATGTCCAATTTGAACTAAGTTATCAATTTTACAGCCATCACCAAGAACGGTTGAACTGAATTTTCCGCGATCTACGCATGTATTTGCGCCAATTTCAACTCCGTTTCCGATAATTACGTTTCCAATTTGTGGAATTTTTACCAAACCTTTTTCACTACAAGGACGGAAACCAAAACCATCTGCACCAATTGTTGCATTTGGATGGATAATGCAATCGCTGCCAATATGACAACGCTCACGAACCACAGTTCCAGACCAGATAATGGTATTGTTACCAATAGTACATTCATCAAGAATTGTCACGTTAGGATAGATGGTAGCATTAGCACCAATTTCTACTTTTGGACCAATATAACAACCCGCACCAATTCTTGCTCCTTCACCAATAATAGCTGTTTCATCTACTGTTGCAGTTTTATGAATATTGCTATGAAATATTGGAGTAGGCGGGGCAAAAAGAGCTAAGATTTGAGACATAGCCAAATCAGCATTTTTTACCTTAATAAAAGCACGATTATCTCCCGGCTCTATTGAAATGTCTTCGTTAACAACTGCAATTGAGGCTTTTGAACCTTCCCAGTATTTTTCATATTTTTTATTTCCTATAAATGAAATTTCTGAAGTTGTAGCTTTTTCTAACTGCTCTGTTGCGGTAATGCATTGTGAAGTTGTGCCATAAATTACACCATTAATTACTTCATTAATTTCTTGAATTGAATAGGATTTCATCGAATGAATTTAAGAGATTTTGGGGGTTATTTTTTGCCAAATAAAATCAATTAGATTCGAATTACCTAATCTTATTTTGAAGTTTTTTAAATTCTTTTACAAATAAAGCTCTAAATATTATAAAATTAACATAAATTCTATTAATTTATTGATTGTTATTTAATTTAAGAACTTTGTTTTAATGAGAAAATTATCCTAAAAAACACCTTTAAATTATCTGTTTTAAATTTTAAAAAGGCATTAGGTTTCTTTTTAATCCTCTGGTTGTCATTTAGCTATAAATATAAAAAGCAATTAATTTAGAAAGAATAAGCCTGATTATCTTGCGTTTTATGATATGAAGATTTAAAAAATCTATCACTATTAGATTTTTAAAGTGCTCATTTTTCTTTTCAGTCTTTAATTCCGAGAAAAAAAGGATCGATAAAAAATTTAGTTAAAATAATGATTATTTAATAATTCTCAAATTTGGTATAATATTTATAAGGTATTTCTTTATTATATGTATTTTGTCGTTAAAAAGAAGATACTCTATTTTACCTTTTAAAGTCTATTTATTAAGTACTTAAACTCTGAAAAACTATTTTTAAAACAATAAAAAAGCGACTTCTTTTCTTAAAAAGAAGTCGCTTTAAAAATGGAGTAAAGTTTATTTACTCTTTTATTTTAGAAAGAGAAATTGCATTTATGCAATAACGCAAACCGCTCGGTTCAGGGCCATCAGGGAAAACATGACCCAAATGGGCATCGCAAGTATTGCAAACCACTTCAACACGAATCATTCCGTATGATTTGTCGGCGTGATATGCAATTGCATTTTCCTGAATTGGTTGTGTAAAAGAAGGCCATCCGGTTCCTGATTCAAATTTTTCAGAAGCATCAAAAAGCACAGTGCCACAACATTTACATTCATAAATTCCCGGATCAAATAAACTGCAAAGCTCAGAGCTAAATGATCTTTCTGTTCCTTTTAAACGTGTTACCTGATATTCTTCAGGAGTTAAAAGCTGTTTCCATTCCTCTTCGGTTTTCTCAACTCTTTTTTCAGGAGTTGGATTTCCCTGATTCGAAAAACGAATTATATCTGCCCATTTTATCATAATCGTATTTTTTTAGTTTACAGTCTCAGTTTACAGTCTCAGTTTACAGTCTCAGTCCCAGTTTACAGTCCCAGTTTACAGTCTCAGTAGCTGAAAACTGAAAACTGAAAACTGCGACTGAATACTAAAAATTATTCCTCTTCTTTTTGTCCCATCATCATTAAAAATGCTTTTAAGAATGGGTCAATATTTCCGTTCATTACACCGTCAACATCACTGGTTTCATAACCGGTACGAACATCTTTTACCAATTTATAAGGTTGCATTACATAATTACGTATTTGCGAACCCCATTCGATTTTCATCTTTCCGGCTTCGATATCAGCACGTTGTGCTTGTTGTTTCTTTAATTCGATTTCATACAACTGAGAACGTAACATTTGCATGGCACGTTGTCTGTTATCTTGCTGAGAACGCGTTTCAGAACATTGAATCTGGATTCCGGTTGGTTTGTGTACTAATTGTACTTTGGTTTCAACCTTATTTACGTTTTGTCCTCCCGCACCACTAGAGCGAGACGTTGTAATTTCGATATCGGCAGGATTAATGTCAATTTCGATACTATCATCAACAAGAGGATAAACATAAACAGATACAAACGATGTGTGACGTTTGGCATTACTGTCAAAAGGTGAAATTCGTACCAATCTGTGTACGCCATTTTCTCCTTTTAAGTAACCAAAAGAATAGTCACCTTCAAATTCTAAAGTAACCGTTTTAATACCGGCAACCTCGCCCTCCTGAAAGTTCAGTTCTTTAATTTTATAGCCATAACTTTCTCCCCACATCATGTACATACGCATTAGCATTCCGGCCCAGTCGCAACTTTCTGTTCCGCCGGCTCCGGCAGTAATTTGAACAACGGCGCTTAAACTGTCACCTTCATCAGAAAGCATGTTTTTGAACTCGATGTTTTCAATATGGTCCTGCGTTGTTTTGTAATGCTCGTCTAATTCTTCTGCAGAAAGTTCTCCTTCTTTATAAAAATCATACGCCAATTGCAATTCATCCGTCAGTTCGATGGCTTTGTTATAATCTTCGATCCATTTTTTCTTGTTTCGAAGGTTTTTTACAATGACTTCGGCTTCTTTTGCATTGTTCCAAAAGTTGGGTGCGAAGGTTTTTTCTTCTTCGTTGGCAATTTCGATTAGTTTGGCATCGACGTCAAAGATACCTCCTCAACGCACCAAGGCGCTCCACAATACCTTTTATTTGTTCGGTAGTTGTCATAAATTAATATTAGTTTTATATGTTTTTTATAAATATTACGTTAATTTGGTTCTAGGATATTCACAAGTTAAAATTTACTAAAACTTGCCAAGAATAACTATAAGTAATACGTAATTTTGTTGTACAAAAATAAGATATAGTTTTTAGAATATGGAAATAAATTTAATTAGCGATACCATTACCAAACCTACCTATGAAATGTTGCAGTATATGTTTAATGCTCAGGTTGGTGACGACGTATACAAGCAAGATCCTACAGTTATCGAATTAGAGACAAGGGTAGCTGAGTTTTTTGGTATGGAAGCAGGACTTTTTTTTCCGTCTGGAACTATGGCAAATCAAACCGCAATTAAATTACATACACAACCCGGTGAACAATTAATTGCCGATAAATATGCACACGTTTATCATTATGAAGGTGGCGGAGCTTCTTTTAACAGCGGTGTTTCCTGCTGCTTAATAGATGGAAACAGGGGAATGATCAATGCAGCTCAGGTTGCAGCAGCGATAAATGATCCTGAGTTTTATCATAGTCCGTTAACGAGTTTGGTTTGTGTTGAAAACACGACCAATAAAGGAGGCGGTGCCTGCTATGAATTAGAAGATTTAAGAGAAATAAAAAAGGTTTGCGACGCTAATAATCTGAAATTTCACTTAGATGGCGCCAGAATCTGGAATGCATTAGTTGCCAAAAGACAAAATCCGAAAGAATTTGGAGCAATTTTCGACACCATTTCGGTTTGTTTATCAAAAGGATTGGGCGCTCCTATAGGTTCTGTATTATTGGGAAGTAAGGCTGATATTCACAGAGCGTTGAGAATCAGAAAGATATTGGGCGGAGGAATGCGTCAGGTTGGTTATTTGGCGGCAGCCGGATTATATGCTTTGGCACATAATATCGAAAGATTAGCCGAAGACCACAGAAGAGCCAAAGAGATTGCAGCAGTGTTAAGTACAAAACCATGGGTTGCGGCAATTGAACCTGTCGAAACTAATATTTTGATTTTTTCATTGGCAGAAGGTTATAACGATCAGCTTTTAATAGAAAAACTAAAACAGAAAAACATTTCCATCAGTTCAATGGGGCATAATAAACTTCGTATTGTAACGCATTTAGATTACAGGGAAGTCATGCATACTTATGTGATTGAAACGCTTCAGAAGTTTTAGAAAAGAGGTTCAAAGATGCAAAGATGCAAAGGTTCAGAGGGACAAAGGATAAAAAAAGATGCACAGTTTTGTGCATCTTTTTTTTTAAAGTTTACAAAATCAAAAACCTTTGAACCTTTGAACCTTTGAACCTTTGCAACTTAGAACCTTAGTACCTTTATTTAAACAAATTATCCATTCCAGGAATCATTGGCATATCCATTTTTGCTACAGCATCAAGTTCTCTTTCGTTTACGCTTGTTGCTTTTTCGATAGCTTTATTTAAGGTTACGATTAAATAATCTTCCAATTGTTCTTTATCTTCAAGCAAAGAATCATCAATAGAGATTGATTTTATCTTTCTATTAGCCGTTAATGTTACTTTCAATAATCCGTCAGCACTTTGCTCATCAATTAAAACAGTATCCAGACGTTTTTTGGTATCTTCAATTTTTTGTTGGGTTTCTTTAAGTTTACCCATCATTCCCATTAAATCCATTTTTGTTGATTTTTAAATTATTTCAGACAAAATTACTATATTGCTGTATTATATCAATACAATATTTTATGAAAAAATTAATTCTGTTCTATTGTGTTTATAGTATTTTTGCTTCGACTTATATAAAAATTAATGCTCAACCAATGCAAAACGATATATCGGCTCCACAGGCCAAAGTAATTCCAAAATCACTAAAAAAACACAAAGAAACCAGAATTGACAATTATTTTTGGCTGAATGACAGAGAAAATCCAGAAGTTATTGATTACTTAAATCAGGAAAATGCATACTATGAAAGTATGACTTCGCATACAAAAGGTCTTCAGGAATCTTTATACGAAGAAATGAAAGGCAGAATTAAAGAAGATGATTCCTCTGTACCTTATTTCTATAATGGTTATTACTACATTACTCGTTTTGAAACCGGTCAGGATTATCCCATTTTTTCAAGAAAAAAAGGAAGCCTTTCGGCAGATGAAGAAATTATGTTCAATTGCAATGAATTGGCAAAAGGTCATGCTTATTTTAAATTAGGGGGATTAAGTATTAGCCCGGATAACAAATTTGCCACTTTTGGAGTTGATATTGTAGGGAGAAGAATTTATACTATTCAGATAAAAAACTTAGAAACCGGAGAAATCCTGGCAGATAAAATCGAAAATGCAACAGGAGGATCTGTTTGGGCAAATGATAATAAGACCATTTTTTATGTCAGACAAGATGAAGTTACGTTACGATCTGATAAAGTTTTCAGACATAAATTAAATACGGGTTCAGAAAAAGATGTTTTGGTTTTTAATGAAACCGATGATACCTTTAATGTTTCAATAAGTAAAGAAAAATCAAGAAAATATATCGTTATTGGTTCCGGAAGTACTTTAACAACAGAATACAGAATTTTAAATTCAGATAATCCTGATGGTGAATTTGAAGTATTTCAAACCCGTGTTCGTGGTTTAGAATATAGTATTTCTCATTATGAAGACTCTTTTTATATTTTAACGAATAAAGACAAGGCAACCAACTTTAAGTTGATGAAAACGCCTGAAAACAAAACAGAAAAGAAATTCTGGAAAGATCTTATTCCGCATCGGGAAGATGTTTTATTGGAAGATATCGAAATTTTTAAAAACTATTTAGTGGTAGAAGAGCGCTCAAACGGTTTAAATCATATTCGAATTATGCCGTGGAATGGCGAACCGGATTATTATTTGCCTTTTGGAAGCGAAACCTATAATGCTTATGCAACCACCAATATTGATTTTGATACAGATGTTTTACGTTACAGTTATCAATCGCTTGCAACGCCATCGTCTGTAATTGATTTTAATATGAAGACTAAAACCAAAGAAATCTTAAAAGAGCAACAGGTTTTAGGTGGAAAATTTGATAAAGAAAATTACATCGAAGAGCGAGTTTGGGCAACTGCGAGAGATGGAGTTAAAGTTCCAATTTCGATGATTTACCGAAAAGGATTACAGAAAAATGGCAAAAATCCTTTATTGCTTTATGCCTATGGTTCTTATGGGATAACTATGGATACTTATTTTTCTTCTACACGACTTTCTTTGTTAGACCGCGGATTTGTTTATGCCATCGCTCATATTCGAGGTGGTGAAGATTTAGGAAGACAATGGTATGAAGATGGAAAACTGTTAAAAAAGAAAAATACCTTTACAGATTTCATTGATTGCTCTAAATTTGTAATAGATGAGAAATACACTTCTGCTGATCATTTGTATGCAGAAGGAGGATCTGCAGGAGGACTTTTGATGGGAGTTATTATAAATGAAGCTCCACAATTATATAATGGTGTAATCGCTCAGGTTCCCTTTGTAGATGTTATTACAACAATGCTCGACGACAGTATTCCGTTAACAACGGGAGAATATGACGAGTGGGGAAACCCAAACAATAAAAAATATTACGATTATATGTTGTCGTATTCACCATATGATAACATAAAATCGCAACAATACCCTAATATGTACGTTTCTACAGGGCTGCACGATTCACAAGTACAGTACTGGGAACCAGCAAAATGGGTAGCCAAGTTGAGAAATTTAAAAACAGATAATAATCTTTTGTTCTTAGATACCAACATGGATGCTGGACATGGCGGTGCTTCAGGCCGATTTGAAGCTTTAAAAGACTTAGCAAAAGAATTTAGTTTTTTATTAGATTTAGAGAAAATTAAAAGCTAATTAGAAATTTTTTGTTAAATTTGCAACCTATCAAGGTCATTAAAAATTACCTTCGATTAACTATTTTTTTATGAAAGAAGAAATAAATGCTTACAATAATGTTTTAGAGTTAATAGGTAACACCCCACTTATTAAGCTAAATAAAATCACCGAAGAGTTAGAAGGAAATTTCTACGCAAAGGTAGAAGCTTTTAATCCGGGTCATTCCTCAAAAGATAGAATCGCGTTATATATTATTGAAGAAGCCGAGAAAAGAGGAATACTTTCTCCAGGAGATACCATAATCGAAACAACATCTGGTAATACAGGGTTTAGTTTAGCAATGGTAAGCATTATAAAAGGGTATAATTGTATTCTGGCAGTAAGTTCAAAATCATCGAAAGATAAAATTGACATGCTGAGAAGTTTAGGAGCTAAAGTGTATGTTTGTCCCGCACACGTTTCTGCAGATGATGAAAGATCATATTACAACGTTGCAAAACGTTTGCACGAAGAAACAAAAGGTTCAGTTTACATTAATCAGTATTTTAACCAGTTAAATATTGATGCCCACTACAACTCTACAGGTCCTGAAATCTGGGAACAGACAAAAGGACAAATTACACACCTTGTTGCTTGTAGCGGAACCGGAGGAACAATCTCAGGAACTGCAAAATTCTTAAAAGAGCAAAATCCAAACATTAGAATTTTAGGTGTAGATGCTTTTGGTTCAGTATTGAAAAAATACCACGAAACAAAAGAATTTGATAACAAAGAAATTTACCCGTATCGTATTGAAGGTTTAGGAAAAAACCTGATTCCATCTGCTACAGATTTTGATATCATCGATAAATTCATGAAAGTAACCGATGAAGAAAGCGCTCACTCTGCAAGAGAAATCACGCGTAAAGAAGGTTTATTTGTTGGATATACTTCTGGAGCTGTAATGCAGGCCATTAAGCAATATGCAGAAGAAGGAGAATTTACAAAAGACAGTAATATTATTGCTATTTTTCCTGATCACGGTTCTCGTTATATGAGTAAAGTATTTAGTGATGACTGGATGAATGAGCAAGGATTCTTTGATAGTATCAATGAAGAGGAAGTTCAAAAAATTGAATTTGTAAAGTAAATTAAAATTACTTTTGAAATATATACTCCATTCGTGTAAACGAATGGAGTTTTTTTTTAAGAATCGTTTTACAAATCTATAATCTTATATTGTTAAATGTTAAAATATTTTGATTGAATGAGAATAACGTATTTATACGTAGGAAGTGCTTGTTTATGTTGAATTAAATTTATAGTTTTAACAAAATTTATAAAAGTATAAATTAATTTAATTAAGAGTTTTAAATAATCAATTTTGGTTATTTGACGATTATTTAGGTTCGTTGTCGACTAAATTTTTAGTCAGAGACATTATAATATAGTTTAGTATTGTTAAAATATAAAGTTTTAAATCCCCAAACATCTATAAAATATGAAGAAATTATTACTTACATTAATGTTCGTAAGTTTTTTAAATACTAATGCCCAAAATCCCGTTCAGGAGTTCAAGTTTGATGGAAATTTAAAAAGTACCGATAATACAATTTCTTTTTTGGGAACCCCTGTTTTTGTAAATGACAGAGCAGGTGCTGCTAAAAGTGCTCTGAGATTAACGAATAAAGGTTTTGAAGTTGTGTTAGGTGATCTTCCACAAGGGAATAAACCAAGATCAATATCTGTATGGGTGAAATTTAATACTATTACTATACCAAATTATATTTTGGGTTATGGTAGCGCAGCCAATGCGCAATACTTTGGTTTATTGCAACAAGCGGCATCGGCCGGCAACTCTGATTTGAGCCTTGCTGGTTGGGGAGCCACAAATGATGTTATTGTTTCGGTTCCGCTTGCTAAAGATGTTTGGTATCACTACGCCATCACTTATGACGGAAATGCCTCAAAAATATATCGTAATGGTGAATTACTAAAATCAGTTGATGGAATTTCACGATTAACAAAAGGATATATTTTAAGACTCGGAGAACTGAATACAGCAGTTGGAATTAACGCCGATATAGACGATGTAAAAGTATATACCGTTGCTATGACAAATGAGCAGGTTATGGAGTCTTATAATAGCTCAAAACCCATAAATGCAGTTGTAGCATCTCAAAGTACAAATGCAGCTCAAAAAAGTGCTCCTGTAGTAGAAAAACCTGTAGTTCCAATTAAATTGGCAGCTTCTGCGGTTTCAATAACAGATGTAAAAAATACTTCTAAAATTGTTGAGGTTTTCTCGCAAGGAACAAAAGTAGTAGGTGCAAACGCTACAAATATAGGTGATTTACCAGAAGGAACTTACTTGCTGAAAGTAACTAATAATCCGAAAAAATAAACAAAATAAAGATTATTCAGTAATCCTTATTTTTAATATAAAATGAAAAAGCCTTTTGAAATCAAAATCAAAAGGCTTCTTTTTTTTAATGCTTTTTCTGTTGTCCGGGTGCATAAGCTTTGGCGCTTTGACTTCCCGACATTTTTTTCGCTTGTCCGGGTGGCATTTTTTTCGGGCCACCACCATTATGCACGTGTGCAACACAGCTTATAACGCTAAGAGCTACAAACAAAATCACCATGATAATTATGGCAAATTTTGTGTATTTTGATGTTTTCATAAATTGTTTTTTATTTTTTGTTTTTGGAATTGCAAATATAAGAGATTATATTTTTTTCTTGGAACCTCGAATCTATTTAGAGTGTATATAGACAGTCAAAGATTATGAATTCGAAATGATATAAAAAAGCCTTCTAAAGTTTGACTTTAGAAGGCTTTTCAATTTTAGTATTATTTGTTTTTTAGCTTATAACACTTATAACAATAAATAAAATCACCAGAATAATGACGGCGAATTTTGTGTATTTTGATGTTTGCATGATATTATTTTAAAATTATTTTATTCTTCTAATTGCCGCAAATATAATAGTTTATTTGATTTATTAATCTTACAGGTATTTAAATTAACCATTAATTATAAAAATCAAAAAATATTTTTATTTCTTCCCAACCTTTTCATGAAAAACATTCTCTATATAAGTATAAAGCATTTTGAAATGATTTTAACTTAAAAATATATAGTATGAAAAAGAAATTCACCTTAGAAATAGCAAGTCCTTGTTCTGAAAATTTTGATAAAATGATTCCTAATTCAAAAGGTTCGTTTTGCGATTTGTGTGCTAAAAACGTAATTGATTTAAGTAAAAAGTCAAACGCTGAAATAGGCAGGTTTGTTGCAGAAAATAAAGGTAAAAGTATTTGCGCACGAATTAAATCTACACAGTTAGACCAGGAATTTGCGTACAATGAAACATCAAAAATCAACAATTTTAAATATGCTGCAATTGCCGCATCGGTTTTATTAGCCTCGAATGTTGTTGGGCAAGAAAAAGAGCCAATTAAAACCGAAATTACTTCTCCGGAATTAAATAATCATATTGTGGGTAAAATTGCTGTTAGTCAAACCATTGAAGAAGAAGTTTCAATTATTGTTAAAGGAAAAATATTAGATTCAAAAACACACAGACCTTTAAACAATAAAGAATATCCAAACTTAATGCTCACTATAAATGATTCACCAACTCCTTTTAAAGTAAACGCAAAAACGGGTGAATTTGCTATTCCTTTAAAAGTATTAAGGAATAGTGATAATCTTTATCTTAGTGTTGTAAGCGGAGATTATTATTTGTCAAAAACAATACCTTTTGATATAAAATCAGTTAAAGGGAATGTTTTACAACAAGATATTATTATTGAGACAGAAGAGTTGACTAAGATTATGATTATGGGAGGATTGGGAGTTAATTATGTTGGGGAGAAGGGGAGAAGGGAGATTTGATGATGTTTTGTGAAGTAAAAAAGCCTTCTGATTTAAATTCAGAAGGCTTTGGTTTAAAGAAATTTATTTCAATTTTGTCTATTTTTCAAATACTCCATAAATAAAAATACTTTCGGGCATATTTCCGCCTTCAATACAATAAATAACAGCTAATTCATCATTTTCAGAAATTTGAAATTGTCTAGAAGTATGCTCATCTTTATATGCATAATAAACATCATTTTCTTCTTTTATTTTGAGATTATATTTTTTGGCTAATAAGTCAAGTTCTGTTTTATCAAAATATCTAAAAGTTGATAATACTTTTACATTTTCTTTTATGATATAGATTCTCTTGTTTTGAATTTCTACATAAGAATTACTCCACAGAGAATAATCTGTACTAGTTAACCAATCATCATATTGGTTAATTACTTGATGTGATTTTAAACCATCGAAAAAAATATAAATGTTTTTTTGTTTAAGTTCTGCTGATAATTTTATCTCACCCTTTAATGTTTTATCTTTTAATATTTGCAATGATTCGTTCATTTTTCGTAGCCAATCTTTTGAGAGAACATCATTTTTATTATTTATTTCTATAACTTTTCTAGAAAAGTCATAGAGAATATTTTTAAACTCTAATTCATTTACTATTGTTTCATTTGATAATCCATCGTATACGTATATATAAACTTCGCCTTCTTTTATATTAAGGCCTTCCTTATCTTCCCAATCCATTTGATTATAAAACAAAATACTTGTATTTTCTATTCCAAATCCTCCAATCGAATTAACCGTTTGAATTATATAGTCAAAAAAATCAATTGTTTTTAAATTAGAAAAGAACATACTTAACGTATTATTTGAAGGGATGAAATCAATTCTTAATTTATTAGGAGATGATTTGTCTTCAGTTATTATCCAATTCATAATTATAGTTTTTAATCAAACCAGAAAGTGGTAATTTTTTCATTTTTACTAGTAAATATAATTTTATAACCTTCCGATGTCACACCTTCTGATGGATTACCACTTGGTAGCTCTCCACCATTTTTATTTATTGCATCTTCTAGTGCTTCTTTTAAAGCTTTTTCTAATTTATCATCAGGCCAAATTTCAGGATCATATATGGCTTTTTTGAAATTCTTTGCTCCATCTCCTTTTAATAATCCTGTGGTCTTTAACCCCAGCTCTGCGAAGTCTTGTTTTAAACTATCTGGTGATGCTGTGCGAAGTCTCCCGACTTCGTACCCGCTCCTAAATTAAATCTGTGATTTTCTTTGCTTTAAGTTTAATTTCTTATGAGTTCTAAACTTACTAAACTCTTTTGACTTTTTGAATTAGTAATTGCATTTTGACATAAAGTCATGAAAAGAAAATGTTTTCAACAAGATATAATTATTGAAACAGAAGAGCTGACAAAAATTATGATAATGGGAGGATTGGGTGTGAATTATGTTGGGGAGAAGGGGAGAAGGGATTTGAGAGATATTATTGTAAAATAAAAAAGCCTTCTGGATTTAGTTTCAGAAGGCTTTTGTTTCATAAGATTTTAGATAAGAAAATAATTAAACAGTTTTTACCAAGGATTATTTTTTAAAATTGGATTAATAGGAAGATTTTGATTCAATTCCTTTCCTAGTGGAGTCATCCATTCCATACTATGTTCATTGAAAATTGCAACATCTCCTGATCCAAATATTATTTTAATAAGAGCATTGAACGTTTCATTTGATATCCAAATTAGTTGGGGCAGAGAATCAATAATATAAAAATTCCCGTTTTCATCCATTAATACTTCACTTTGTTCAATTAATTTTGCAACTGGATATAACTGTGTCCCAATCAACGTTGAATAATAATAATTTTGACTTCTATCATCACTTAAATCAATTTCATCATCTAGTTTATAAATATTTGAAAATTGATAATCAAATGCTTTTTTATTGTCTAAATATCCTGTATCAATAATCATTGTCGCTATTCTATTTTCAGCATGAATTTTCAGCTCCCCAAATTCACAAAGAAAATTTTGAATCTTCTTAGGTAATATTTCATAAAGAATAGTATTTTCAATTTTACTTTTAATAGTTCTCCCTTTGTACCATCCTGCATTTATTAGTACAGTTGTAAAATCTTCTTCCTCATTCATCATAATAAATAATTATTCAATTTTTATATTAATATTTACTTTTATTTCCCCAGCTCTACGAAGTCTTCTTCTAAACTTTCTGGCGATGCTGTGCGAAGTCTCCCGACTTCGTGCCCAGTCCAATGATATTCCAAGTTTAATGAGTTACATTTCGAAAACCGATCGGTCCTATATACACAAATATACTGCAGAAATTTTTTCCGTGTTCACAAAGTTCATTAGAACAAAAAAAACTCCAGATTTCTCTGGAGTTTTTAATATATAAGAAAAGAAAAAAAATTATTCCTCTTTCATAGTATGATAAACGTTCATAACGTCATCATCTTCTTCAATTTTTTCGATTAGTTTTTCAACGTCAGCGATTTGAGCTTCTGTAAGTTCTTTTGTGATTTGCGGAATACGCTCAAAACCAGAAGATAAAATTTCAAGACCTCTGTTTTCTAATTCTTTTTGTAAAGCGCCAAAGCTTCCAAAAGGAGCGTAGATTAAAATTCCGTCTTCATCTTCAAAAACTTCTTCGGCACCAAAATCGATTAATTCCAATTCTAATTCTTCAGGATCAAGATTTCCTTTTGCAATTCTGAAGTTACAAGTGTGGTCAAACATAAACTCAACAGAACCTTGGGTTCCCATTGTTCCGTTGCATTTGTTAAAGTAGCTGCGAATATTGGCTACAGTTCTATTATTGTTGTCAGATGCAGTTTCAATTAAAATAGCAATTCCGTGAGGAGCGTATCCTTCAAACAGAATCTCTTTATAGTTGGCAGTATCCTTATTACTTGCATTTTTTATCGCACGCTCCACATTGTCCTTAGGCATGTTAGCGGCTTTTGCATTTTGTATAACAGCTCTTAATCTAGAATTGGCATCAGGGTTAGGACCACCTTCTTTAACGGCCATAACGATATCTTTACCAATTCGGGTAAATGTTTTAGCCATTGCTGACCAACGTTTCATTTTTCTTCCTTTTCTAAATTCGAACGCTCTTCCCATTACTAATTTTTTATTTTGAGATGCAAAAATACGGTTATTCCTTATTTTTCCAAAATCAATTCTATTCTTTTTTTAATTATGTTTTTGTGTGTAATTTAAACGCAGAGATCGCTAAGAGTTACGCAATGTTTGCAAAGTTTTTTGTTTGAATAAGATCGCAAAGCTTACCTTTCAAAATCGAAGATTTTGAAAAAATCTAAAATCTAAAATCTAAAATCTAAAATCTAAAATCTAAAATCTAAAATCTAAAATCTAAAATCTAAAATCTAAAATCTAAAATCTAAAATCTAAAATCTAAAATC